>DRKF01000254.1 GCA_011051915.1 Acidimicrobiales bacterium
CGCCTGGGCCAGGGGCAGGGCCCCGGCGACCACCTCCGGCGAGGCCACCACGTCGTTGTGGGTGACCAGAGGACCCAGACGTATCTCGTTCTCGGTGACGGAGATTCCGGCGAGCCCCGGTATGGCGCTGAGGTCCACCAGTGCGCTGACACCGGTGCGGGCGCCGCGTTCTAGCTCCAACCAGAGGTCGGTTCCCCCGGCGATGGGAACGGCGTCGGGGTCGGCGGCGAGCAGTTCGAGGGCCGCATCCAGGTCGGCCGGCAGCAGATGCCGGGGGACGGGCCGGGGCCTTCGCTGGACCGGGTGCAGGTGGGTCATCGGTTCTCCAGGGGGAGGGGTCGGGAGGGGGGACGGCAGCGGATGAGGCCGAAGGACATCTCCCCGGGGGGGAACCAGTTCCGGCTGTGCCACAGCGGCCGGTTGGTGGGGGAGTAGCCGGTCTCGTCGAAGCGCATCACGGCGGTGACGGGGCCCGGCTCGGGGTGGGGGTAGGAGATCCGGTCGCTCAGCTCGGCCCCGATGTCGGCCAGCTGGTAGGCGGTGGTCAGCCTCAGCTCGGTCTCGAGGAAGTCGAACAGGGGCTCGGTGAGGGCCGGATCGGCCAGGATCCGCTCGGTGAGATCGGGCCCCAGGATCTCGACCGCCATCGACCACAGGGCCATGACCACGGTGGAGTTCTCGACCCGGAACCGCTTGGCTATCCGCACCACCTCGGCTCCCTCGGGTAGGCCCAGGGCCCGGGCGAGATCGGGCTCGGCGGTCAGGCGCTGGACGGAGTCGAACACGACCTCGGGCTCGAAGCCCTGGCGGGCCATCAGCACGTTGAAGTCCTCGGCCTCGGCCAGGTTGTTCCGGAGCAGAGTCCCCTCGCCGACGAAGTTCCCCACCCCGTGCCGCTTCACGACCAGCCCCTGACGGGCCAGGGAGTCGACCGCGGTGCGCACGGTCGCCCGGCTGACCCCGATCTCCGAGGCCAGATCGTGTTCCCCGGGGAGGCGGTCACCGGGTTGCAACTCACCGGTCTCGAATCGCCGGCGGAGGATCTCCTCGACCTGGGAGGCCAGCGACTCGCGGCGCAGTGGCGTTGTGTGTCCCCGGGTTCCGGCCATGTTCCACCCCACTGATGTCAGTTGGCTGCCATCTCAGTGTAGACACCGAACGGGTACCGATCCGAACGGTGGAAGGTCAGCCGACCGACGGGGGTGAGGTGGCCAGGGGTGGTGATATCCCCGGCATCCCGACGAAGCCCGGCAGGTGGCGGACCCGGTCCATCCACCTGCGGACAGCGGGGTAGTCCACCCGGGAGATGCCACCCTCCTCCGAGAGAGCCACGTCGGGGAAGATGGCCAGGTCGGCGATGGTCGGGTGGGGCGAGGGACAGACCCAGTGGCGCCCCTCCCTCTCGCCGAACCACAGGTGCTCGTCGAGGACCCGGAAGAGCCGGTGGGCCCCGGCCCGGCAGGCCTCCACGTCGAAGTCGTAGCCCAGTCCGTCGTGGAGACGGGCCGCCGAGGCGGTGTTGGTGGTGCCCTCGGAGAACATCAGCCACTGGGCGGTGAGGGCGAGCAACTCGGGATCGGCGACCGGATACCAGGTTCGGGTGGGGTCGTAGCGGGTCGCCAGGTAGACCAGGATGGCGTTGGCGTCCCGGACGATGAAACCGTCGTCGTCGAGGACGGGGATGTGGCCCAGGGGGTTGATCCGCCCGAACTCGGGCGACTTGTGCTCCCATCCGGGGAAGAAGTCCACGGGAACGATCTCGTAGGGGACCTCCAGCAGGGCCATCAGCAGCCGCTGCTTGTAGCAGTTGACCGACAGCTCCCAGTCGTACAGACGGATCAAGCTGTGCTCCTTCCGCGTTCGTATGCGGCCGTCGCCACTCCCGACCGACCGGTCACAGGTCCAGCACCAGTCGATCGCCGGCGGCCCTCGACACGCAGGTCACCACCCGCCGGCCCTCGGCCCGCTCGCGTTCGGAGAGGTGTACGTCCTGATGGTCCACGACTCCCTCGATGACCCCGACCGTGCAGGTGCCGCAGGCCCCCTGCTCGCAGGAGGACTCCAGTTGGACTCCGTTCTCGCGGACCACCTCCAGGATGCTGCGACCGGCCGGGACCTCGAGGGTCAGCGCCGACCGGGCCAGTTCCACCGTGAAGGGATGACGGTCGTCCCGCGGCCGGGTGTTGGCGAAGTACTCGAAGTGCACCGATTCCTCGGGCCAGCCCTTCTCGGCCGCCACTCGACGGGCGGCGTCGGCCATCGGACCCGGGCCGCATATGTAGACCTGGTGGCCGGCTCCCGGCTCGGCCAGGATGGACTCGAGCTCCACCGTGGTGGCGGCGGGATCGAGTCCCAGGTGGGGTCGATGATGTTCACCCAGCCCGGCCAGCAGGTCGGTGAAGGCCAGATGCTCGGGACTGCGGGCGAAGTGGTGCAGACGGAAGTCGATTCCGCTGCGGTGGAGGGAACGGGCCATCGACAGCAGTGGCGTGATCCCGATGCCCCCGGCTATCAGCAGGGTGAGCTGGGCGTCCCGACGGAGGGCGAAGTTGTTGTGGGGTCCGCCGATCGTGAGCACGTCGCCGACGGACAGCGATTGGTGGATCCAGCGGGATCCGCCACGGGACTCCGGTTCGAGCTTCACCCCGATGAGGTACACGTCCTGCCGGCCGGGTTCGTTGACGAGCGAGTACTGGCGCACCAGGCCCCCGGGCAGGTGCACGTCGATGTGGGCCCCGGGCTGGACCGTGGGCAGTACACCGTCGACGGCTTCCAGCTCCACGGCCACGACATCGCGGGCGGTGAGCCACCTACGCGACACCCGTACCCGGGTGCGGGTCCCATCCGAACAGGCAGCGATCGCCGGAGTCGGGGGTGGCGGCGTGGCCCGTTTCCCAGGGCGGAACTCGGCCTGGGCCTCGACCTCGTCCCGCCACTCGGTGAGGAACCGGTTGAACCGTCGCAGGAGGGCGAGGGTCGCACCCTCGTCGGGGGCGGGGCCGACCACGCCTCTGACCACACAGCGCTCGGCCGCGACCGGCTGGGCGAAGAACACGACCACGCCCTCGCCGGATCCGGCGACGAGAGTGAACCCGTCGATCCTCCGGTGGGGTCCACCGGTCGTGCCATCGGGGGAGTTGGGGTCCGGCAGGTCCAGTCCCGCCAGGGAATCGAGGGCTCTACCGGCGGGGACGTTCACCGCCATCGCCCGCAGGGGAAGAGTCGATCCCGACTCCAGAGGTGCGGACGAGGGCGGCCCGTCGGACCCGGTGGCGTCGGCCAGGGTGGTCCAGATCAGCCCGTACCGCTCGATGGCCGGATAGGTGCGGTTGCACATGGTGCGGGCCGGGGCGTCGGCGGGATGAGCGGGGATGTAGGTGCAGCCCGCGGTGCGACTGGCGTAGCGCCAGCCGTGGTACTGACACACCAGCTCCATGCCCTCGTTGTGGCCGATCGACAGCCTCACGCCGCGGTGGAGGCAGCGGTTCTCCCAGACGTTCACCCAGCCATCGTCGTCCCGCCAGACGGCCAGCTCCCGCTCGGCGAGCACCGCCTCCACCACATGGTGGGCGACGGCGTCGTCGGAGGCGGCGACGGGAAACCAGCCCTGCCCTTCAGGCCGGGACGACGCCATAGTTCACCCCCAGTTCACGAAGATGACGGCGGTAGACGATCGAGGTGTGGTCGGCCCTTATCGGGGTCTCGGCCCGGGGATCCAGCGGTAGTCGCCGGGGGATCTGATTCTCCAGGATCGGCTTGTCCTGGGCGAAGATGATCTGCTGGAACCTCTTGATCTCCGCGTCGGAGTTGACGTCGTCCAGCAGGCACAGGAAGTTGTGGGCCACGACCTGTTCGTGTCCCATGGGTTGGAGCAGCAGGGCGATGACGTCGCGGCGTTCGGGGTCGACGGGACTGGATTTGTAGAGCATCACGGCGAAGGGGCTCGGAACCCGGTAGGTGTACTTCGACATCTGGCCGCCGGTGGCGGTGGCGGCCGCCATGGGCTGGAAGAATTCGCAGCGGGTGGCCCAGATCTCCCCGTCGATGATCTCGACGTCGTAGGGATTCACCTCGGTGTGGGGCTCGATTCCCAGGTAGCCCGTGTGGACGTAGGGGAAGTGGCCCATGTCCAGGAAGTTCTCGACCGCCCGGGGGGCGGAGGTGGCCACGATGAAGCTGCCGGCGTTCATCGAGCGCCGGTCGGGCTCGGTGTACTCGGGGATCTCGAACACCCCCGGGGGTGGTTCTCCCAGGCTGGTCCACAGGTACCCGTAGGTGTCGATCACCGGCAGAGCGCCCGTTCCGCCGTCGCCGGGGGCGGACTCCGTGCGGGCCCACGGGCGGCCGCGGGTCACCCCACATGACACGGGTACACCGAGGAGGCGGGTGTGGTGGGTGGCCCCCTCGGGCAGCTCGGCCAGGGCCCTCAGGGGGTACCACTGGTCGCGGATCACGGGGTCGGTGCAGATGTCGGACTCGGTGGACTGCTCCACGACCCCTGGGACCTCCCGGCGGTTGGCGGCCGGTTCCGACCCGGCCCGTCGCGGACGGTATCAAAGGCGCCGGGCGTCGACCCAAGACGGGTGGCCCGCGGGGTCAACGCCAGACGGCGGCGAGGGCGACGATGGGTGTGTCCGGAGGGCTGGAGCCCAGGCCCCCTGAGAAGGGCAGGGGGCTGAAGTCGAACACGCCGCCGTCGGATGCCACCTGGAGATAGCCGTCGGAGTAGGGGGTCATGCCCACGACCGGGGCGTTCAGCCCCATTATCCCCAGCCCCGGCACGCTGCCGCGGAAGGGGGCGTCGAAGGCGAACACCCCGCCGTCGGCCGCCACCAGCCAGTAGCCCGAACCGTCGGGATCGGGAACCAGACCCACCGTGGGTTGGGCCGGGACCACTCCGAGGGCGGGCAGACTGCCCGAGTACGAGGCGTCCCCGAACGCGAACACCCCGCCGTCGGATCCGAGCATGTAGTAGCCGTTCCCCGAGGGGGTGGTCACCGAGTCGATGATGGGACCGCCGAGACTCAGCCCGGTGAGGTCGGAGATCCCCCCGGCGAACTTCGGGGTGGCGTCGCCGAGGGTCAGGACCCTCCCCCGGTCGGTGAAGGCCCACAGGCCGGTCCCGGTCGGTGTTACCGACATGGAGGCGACCCTTTCCCCGGGGAGGAGATCGTTCAGATCGAACGAGCCGATCTCGGGAGCGTCGCCGAAAGGCTGCACCAGGCCGTCGGAGCGCAGTGTCCAGTATCCGCAGCCGGTTGGGGTGGCGGCGATGTCGACAACCGTGAGGCCCGGCTTCAGCCAGGCGTTCCCGTAGTTGACCGCGTCGCCGAAGGCGTAGACGGTGCCGTCGGCCTCGACCAGCCAGTACCCGACCGGCTGGTTCGGGTGACACACCGCCCACGGCGCCGAGGTCAGGTCGACCGGCGGCAGGGCGTCGCCCATCTCTCCGGGTTGGTCGCCGAGGTTCTGGCGGGTCCCCTGACCGAGCTGGCCGGCCACGTCGTAGCCCCAGCATTTCACCGTGCCGTCGTCGAGCAGGGCGCAGGTGTGGGCCTCGCCGGCGCTGACCGCCACTGCGGTGCGGCCGGTGCCCAGGTCCGCCGCCGGCAGGTTGTCACCCATCTCACCGGGCTGGTCGCCCCTGGTCTCGTCGCCTCCGGTACCCAGCTGTCCACTGGATCCCAGACCCCAGCACTTGACGGTGCCGTCGTCGAGCAGGGCGCAGGTGTGGCGACCCCCGGTGCTGATGGCCACGGCGGTGCGGCCGGCGCCCAGGTCGACGGGGGAGAGGTTGTCCCCCATGTCGGAGGAGCTGGAGCCGACGTTGGTGGTCGACCCGCGGCCGAGCCGCCCG
>DRKF01000255.1 GCA_011051915.1 Acidimicrobiales bacterium
GTCGCCCACCGTCCCCTCGAGTCGTGAGCTCCTGTCCCGCCGGAGCGATCTCACGATGCTCGATCGTCCACGAGCCGGTCCCGCATCGAAACACCGGACAACACCACCGGGTTCGGATCACCCGAGACGTCACGCGTTGACCGAACGCCGGGAGATCCACCAGATCGACCTCGCGATGTTCTTTCACCAACGACACGGCCCTACACCGGCCACACGACAGCCGTTCCTCCCGGCCCCCGACGACCACGTCCAGTCCCCCGGCTCCACGCCGTCGACCCCGATCACCTCGACATCTGCCAACCCGACCAGCAGTTCACACAGACACGAAGGATCGATCTCCGCGGGGACTCCCAAGACCCAGCGGTGCAGGAATCACCGATCCTCGGGATCCGCAACCCGCCGCCAGCATCACACCCCGCTCAGATCCGAAGCGCGCGTTTGGTGGCAGAGATGGGGGCATTCTGGGATCTGTGGCACCGTTCGCGCGTCATAGCGCGCGTTTGGTGGCAGAGATGGGGTTCCGGGCGGATCTGTGGCACCGTTCGCGCGTCATAGCGCGCGTTTGGTGGCAGAGATGGGGGCATTCTGGGATCTGTGGCACCGTTCGCGCGTCATAGCGCGCGTTTGGTGGCAGAGATGGGGGTCAGTAGGCGAAGAATCCCCGGCCGGTCTTGCGGCCCAGGAGGCCGGCGGTGACCATTCGGCGCAGCCGGGGGGCGGGAGCGTAGTTCGAGTCCCCGAACTCGGCGTGAAGGGCATCGAGAATGGCCAGAGATGTGTCGAGGCCCACCAGGTCGAGCAGCGCCAGCGGCCCCATCGGGAAACCGCAGGCCTCCTTCATGGCCCGATCGATTCCCTCGGCCGAGGCGACGCCGTTCTCCAGCATGTGGATGGCGTTGTTCAGATAGGGGAACAACAGGGCGTTGACCACGAAACCGGCCCGGTCGATCACCTCCACGGTGTCCTTGCGGCAGGACCGGGCGAAGGCGGTGACCGACTCGATGGTCTCGTCGGAGGCCGTGAGGGGACGCACCACCTCCACCAGGCTCATCACCGGGGCCGGGTTGAAGAAGTGCAGCCCGCACACCTGGGCGGGACGCTCGGTGGCCATGGCCATCTCGACCACGGGCAGGGTCGAGGTGTTCGTGGTCAGGAGGGCGTCGGGTCGGCACACGCGGTCGAGCTCGGCGAACAGGGCCTTCTTGATGTCCAGGTCCTCGACCACCGATTCGATCACCAGGTCGCAGTCCGCCAGAGCGTCCATGTCGTCGGTGACTGTCGCCCGGGCCAGGGCGGCCCCGGCCGTGTCCTCGTCCATCCGGCCCTTGTGGACGTGGCGGGTGAGGGACTTCTCGAGATGGGTCAGGGTGGCGTCGGCCGATTCCTGGCGGCGGGAGCGCAGGATCACCTCATGGCCGCTGGTGGCGGCCACTTCCATGATGCCGCTGCCCATGATCCCCGAACCGAGGATTCCCACCCGGTACTCCGAGGTGGGGTCCTCCTGTGCCGTTGTCGATTGGTCCTGCATGTTCGGTTGCCCCTGTGTGCCGTCGACCCCGCGAGGGGGAGCCTGTCCCGTGCCCGTCCCTCAGCGGCCCCCCGGGGACCGGCGAAAGAACATTCGCAGAGACTGCAAGTTACCTCAGGGTAACCTGTCGCCCCCCTGGGCGGTCAAGACCGGGTGATGGGCGGATCAGCCGTTCAGCGCGGCTTCATAGGCCGCGATGTCGTCGGGACCCGCCTCTCGGATCTCGATGGACTCCACTACGACGTCCTCGACCGGTCGGTCGGAGGGATCGGTCTGGGTCTCCTGGATGGCCAGGGGTACGTCGATTCCGTCGATCACCTGTCCGAACAGGGAGTACAGAGGCGGCAACCCCACCCCGGCGTCACCGGTGACGATGAAGAACTGGGAGCCGTTGCTCGAGGAGTCGCCACTGTTGGCCATGGCCAGGGACCCGACGCGGTACTCACCGGCGGCCGGTTCGCCACCCGTGAACCGGTATCCCGGCGTGCCTATGCCCCCGGCGTCCTGAACGTCGCCCCCCTGGATCATGAACTGGTTGATGACCCGGTGGAAGGTCGTGCCGTCGTAGGCGTGCCACAGGGCCAGGAAGATGAAGTTGTTGGCCGACACGGGGTCCATGGCCGGGTCGATCAGGACATCGAACTCACCGTCGTTGGTCGTGAAGTGGGCCACGTACTTCGCCGACTCGTCGATGCAGGTGGGTGGGGGGCCGGTGAACTGGGTGTGGCGGGGGGAGCTCCCGTCGAAGGCGGGGCACTCCGGCGCGATCGGCGTGTCGACGTCGGCCGACTGGTTGTCGGAGGCCGTGGCGGTGTCGGGAGGGACAGTGGTGGCGTCGTGGGCCGCGGCCGTAGCCGCTGTCGTGTCGGTGGAGTCCGAGGATCCGCCGGAGAAGGCGTTGTAGAGAACCACCGCGCCCAGGGTGATGGCACCGATGACGACCACCCGCAGGATGAGACGGTTGCGATTGCGCGTCTTCTGCTCCTTCATCTCCATCTCGATACGGCTCATTCTCAGAGCCTTCTGCCGTTCCCGCTTGGGTGTTCCCATGGGGTCCAAAACTAGCAACGCCCGGTCCCGGTTCCGGCCCGCCCCGAGTGGGCCGACTTCGGTGCCCGGTTGGTCGGGCCCCACGAACTCGGCGGTACATTGGCTTGTCGTGGCCCTAGTGATCCAGAAGTACGGCGGAACCTCAGTCGCCGATGCCGACCGTCTCAAGGCTGTGGCCGAGCACATCGCCTTCACCCGCCGGCGGGGAACCGACGTCGTGGTGGTGGTGAGCGCCATGGGCAAGGAGACGGACAAGCTGATAGCCCTGGCGAACCAGGTCTCCTCCGTCCGTCCCGACCGTGAGATGGACATGCTGCTCAGCACCGGGGAGCGCCGCAGCATGGCGTTGCTGTGCATGGCCCTGGCCGAGATGGGGATACCCGCCCGCAGCTACACCGGTTCCCAGGTGGGGATCATCACCGACAACGCCCACGGGCATGCCAAGATCCTCGAGGTTCGGGGCGATCGGGTGCGTGATGCGATCGCCGAGGGGGTGGTCGCGGTCGTGGCCGGTTTCCAGGGACAGTCCCTGGGTCGGGAGATCACGACCCTCGGTCGGGGAGGTTCGGACACCACGGCGGTGGCCCTGGCCGCCGCCCTCGAGGCCGATGTCTGCGAGATCTACACCGACGTGACCGGGGTGTTCTCAGCCGATCCCCGTGTCTGCCCTCTGGCCCGCAGGTTGGCGCGGGTCAGCTTCGAGGAGATGCTCGAGACGGCCGCGGTGGGGGGTCGGGTCCTGGCCCTGCGTTCGGTGGAGTTCGCCCGCAATCACGACGTACCCCTGCACGTCCGCTCCAGCTTCACGTGGGAGCCGGGCACCTGGATCGTTCCGGAGGAACCCGACATGGAAGCCCCGATCATCTCCAACATCGCCCATGACCTCTCCGAGGCCAAGGTGACGATCACCAACGTCCCCGACCGTCCCGGTGTGGCCGCCAAGATCCTGCGCTCCCTGGCCGAGGCCGATGTCAACATCGACATGATCGTGCAGAACACCTCCACCGACGGCACCACCGACATGTCGTTCACCATGCCGAAATCGGATCTGGAGGCCAGCCGCAAGGTCCTGGCCGACCTCGTGAGTGAGCTGGAGGCCAGCGGGGTGACCACCCAGACCGACATTGCCAAGGTCAGCCTCATCGGGGCCGGTATGAAGACCAGCCCGGGGGTGGCGGCGACGATGTTCGAGACCCTCGCCGAGCAGAAGATCAACATCGAGATGATCTCCACCTCCACCATCCGGATCTCGGTCGTGGTGTCCCGTGACGACGTGGAGACCGCCGTGCAGTCGCTGCACACCGCCTTCGGCCTCGACTCCGAGGTCAGCTACTCCGCTCCCCTGCCCGAACGTCGTTGACAACCCGCGTCTATCGGGAGACCCCCCGAAATTCGTGCTCACGGGGCGGTCCCCGTCGGTAGCCTCGGGGGCATGAGGATAGGAATCGTCGGAGCAACCGGTCAGGTGGGTGGGGTGGTGAGGTCCATCCTGGCCGAGCGTGAGTTCCCGGTGGATCAGATCAGGTTCTTCGCCTCGGCCCGGTCGGCCGGTCGGCGGCTGCCCTGGGGCGAGACCGAGATAGAGGTCGAGGACGCCGCCCGGGCGGACTACTCCGGGCTGGATGTGGCCATCTTCTCCGCCGGCGGCACCACGTCGAAGGCCCTCGCCCCCCGGGTGGCGGCCCAGGGCGTGATCGTGATCGACAACTCCTCGGCCTGGCGGATGGATCCCGACGTGCCCCTCGTGGTGGCCGAGGTCAATCCCGACCGACTCGACGACATCCCCAAGGGGATCGTGGCCAATCCGAACTGTACGACCATGGCCGCCATGCCGGTCCTCAAGCCGCTCCATGACGAGGCCGGGTTGAGGGCGTTGATCGTCTCGACCTACCAGGCGGTCTCGGGGGCGGGACTCTCCGGGGTCAACGAACTCGAGGAGCAGCTCGAGAAGACCGTGCCGGGCGCCGCGGCCCTGACCTTCGATGGGAGTGCCGTGGACCACCCCGAACCGCACTCGTTCCCCGGTCCCATCGCCCACAACGTCCTGCCCCACGCCGGAGCGTTCCTCCAGGACGGCAGCGACGAGACCGAGGAGGAGCGCAAGCTCCTGAACGAGAGCCGGAAGATCCTCGAGATAGAGGATCTGGCCGTCACCGGCACCTGCGTACGGGTTCCCGTCTTCACCGGCCACTCTCTGTCCATCTCGGCCGGTTTCGCCGAACCCGTGTCGCCCGAACGGGCGCGGCAGATCCTGGCCGAGGCCCCCGGGGTCGAGGTGGTCGATGTACCGACTCCGCTGGCCGCCGCCGGCCGCGACCCCTCCCTGGTCGGGCGTATCCGCGTCGACCGGGTGCTCCCCAACGGGCTGGCTCTGTTCGTGTCCAACGACAATCTGCGAAAGGGTGCCGCGCTCAACACGGTGCAGATCGCCGAGCTCCTGGCGGCGCGAGAGCACTGACTCGGGCGGCGGGAGCCCGATCGGGTCCGACGCCGGAGGGGTGAGACTTGACGGAGGGGTGGCGCGGCCGACCCTAGTTCCGTGAGCACGAATCAGAATCTGAGAACCCGAGTCCGATCAAGGGGCCTGGCCGTCACCGCACTGGTTCTGGCGCTGGGGCTGCTGGCCGCCGCCTGCGGTGACTCGTCGTCCACTTCCCTGGGGGAGGCCCCGAGTACCACGGCCGGCCCGGGAACGACCGCTGCCGGCTCGTCGGCACCGTCGTCGACAACACCGCCGTCCAGTGCCGACGCCTCGACGACGACCACGACGGCTGCACCGACCACGACGGCTGCACCGACGACCACGGCCGTTCCGACCACCACGGCCGCACCGACGACCACGGCCGCACCGACGACCACGGCCGCACCGACGACCACGGCCGCTCCCACCACCACGGCACCGCCACCGACGCTCGGCCCACCCCCGGTGCCACCCTGCCCCAGTCTGGCGGGAGCCGCAGCCGGCCCGACAGGAGGGAGTATCACCCTCGACGCCAACGGCAACGGCTACGACGACACGGTGTCCACCTGGTTCGAGGGGGCCAGCGATTCCTGGTGGCTTCTCATGGAGTGGGGCAACGGTGGCAGCATCGAGGTCATGATCACCGATTCCAGCCCTGTGGCCGCGGCCCGCCCCCTCGGCGTCGTGGACCTCAACGGTGATGGCCGGTACGAGCTCTTCGCGGTGGTCGACGCCGGAGCCTCGACCCAGATCGTGGGTGTGTTCGAGTTGGGTGACTGCACATTGACCCGCATGACGTTCTCCGACTCGGGGGCCCCGGCGGCGTTCCCGGTCGGGGCCTCGATCGGGAGCATGTCGGGCGTCGCCTGCAGCTCCTCGGGATCGGCGTTCGGGGACATCGACGCTCTCTTCGCCACCGAGGACGGCACGGGTATGTACGACGGCGGCGCCCAGGGTTACACGGTGTCGGGGACCCAGCTCGTACCCGGCTTCGGAGACGGCACGGTGTTCGCCGACTTCGACGAGGCGGCCAACGCCGTCGCCAGGTTCGACTGCCCGCCCATCTCGTTCTGACCCGGCCTTTCGCCGGTTGCCGGCGGCCTTGGGCCGCCGGCCATGGGAGACCGGGAGTTCAGCTCAGGGCCATGTCGGGGCAGCGGCAGGGAACCTCGCCGCAGGCCGGGCATCCCGATGCGTAGCGGCTGACAGCCTCGTCCATCGACAGCCCGAGCTGTGAGGCCAGGGATGCCAGCCACGCCAGCACGTCCCCAAGCTCGTGGAGCTGCTGCTCCCGGGTGCCCTTGCGTACCGCCTGGGCCAGTTCGCCCATCTCCTCGGTCAGCCAGGCGATGGTGGAGGCCAGACCCCGCTCGGAGTCGCGGTCCCCGTAGGTGGTCGCCATCAGTTCGGTGAGCTCGTCGAGATGCACCCGTCGACCCTACCCCTGCCGGGCTCTCCTCCCTGGGAGCGTCCAGGCGGTGATCCGGGCCCGGACCTCGGCGTCGGGTCGGGCTCTCCTCCCTGGGAGCGTCCGGGGGGAGTGGGTGGTGAACATCTCAGCCCGGCTGCGACCAGTTTCCGTCGCGGGGAGTGTCCCCGGACGCGGATCGACCGCCACCCCCTTGGGTGACGGCCGGATCTGAGCCCCGGCTCGGAGCCCGTCGTGGTCGGGAAGGGGGGATTTGAACCCCCGACCTCTGCGTCCCGAACGCAGCGCGCTGCCAAACTGCGCCACTTCCCGTTTCCCCGACACGCTACCGCAGCGAGCGGCGGACCGGAACCCGATTCGGACGGTTCCGTGCGCCCGGCCGCCCGGGGGTCAGAGAGCCGGTCGCAGGGAGGCTATGGAACCCTCCTCGTAGCGTTCTCCCGCCATGAGGGCCCGGGTCGCCCGGCGGATGCGCAGGGCGTCGAGGGGTTTCACCAGCCACCCCTCGACGTTGGAGTGGCGAGCCAGGAATATGTCGGCGGAGCGGTCCAACAACAGCAGTACGGGTACCTCGGGCAGGCGGCCCGCCTCGGCCTCCATGGCCAGATCGAGAGCCGCGGCCATTCCCCCCATGCTGCCGATCTGCAGATCGAGCACGACCAGATCGGGTTCGAGGTCCCGGACGGCCCCTCTCACCGCGGCACCGGAGTCGACAGAACGAACAGTGGTGTCGGGTTCACCCAGTACGGAGGTCAGTTCGTCGATCAGCGGACGGCTGTCGGATGCGATCAGGATCTCGGTCACGACTTCCGAGGGTAGTCCTCCCACCGGGACAGCCCAAGCGCCCGACTGACGACTCCGAGGCCGCTATCGCGGCTACCGCTGGTGGACCCGGCGGTCACGGCGAGGGGGTTGCCGGGTACGCCCCGCCCAGACAACGGGTGACGTGGTCGAGGCCGCTGCTGTCATGTACGTCATCGGGGAGTATCGGGATGCGGACCAGTCGGGACTGCGGTGGCAGCCGCGAGATCAGCTCACCGGTGGCCAGGCGCTCGGCTCGGGCCCGGCGATGGAGTCGACGCAGGGCCTCCGCCCCCGGTCGGTCCAGTGCCTCCTCGAGTTGTTCGGGAGTCAGTGGGATCGAAGGATCCGGATGGAGCAGATTGACGACCAGGGCATCGGGGTGGAGCCGGCGTTCCTCGAGTCCGTCCAGCAACTGCTCAGCCTCGCGGACCGTGTCCCGGCGGGGGGAGGCCACGAGCACGAAGGCGGCCAGATCGCCGGACAGGATCTCCCGTACGGTCGAGGCCCGGGCCCGGAAGCCGGCCTCGAGATCCTCGAAGAGGGTGAAGAACTCGATGGCGTCGTCGACCACACCGGCTCCCACAGCCGAGGCCACCAGCCGCACGAACCGATGGGCGGCACGGGTGACGACCTTCACCGGTCCGCTCGTACGGCCGGTCAGCAGGCGATAGACGCGGTTGTCGAACAGACGGACCAGACGACCCGGGGCGTCGAGGACGTCCATGGCGTTCCCCGACGGTGGTGTGTCGACCACGACCAGGTCGAATCGTGGATCGTCCTGGAGGGCGAACAGCTCCTCGGTGGCCAGGTACTCCTGGGTACCGGAGAGCCCCTCGGCCAGGTTCCGGTAGAAGTTGTTCGATGTGATTCGGGCCCGGGTGGCCGGATCGGGTGAGTGTTCGGCCACGACCCGGTCGAAGGTCGCCCGCGGGTCGAGCATCGTGGCCCACAGCTCCCCCGGGCCGGTGTGCCCGATCAGGCGGGGTTCGGGTCCCAGGGATCCCGACTCCAGTCCCATGGCGTCGCCGAGTCGCCGGGCCGGATCCACGGTGATGACCACGGCCCGGCGTCCGAGAGTCGCGGCCCGGCGGGCGAGGGAGGCCGACACGGTCGTCTTGCCGACCCCACCGGAACCGAGACAGACGATCACCTTCCTGGACAGGACCAGTTCATCGAGCCCCGTCGAAGACCCGGTCACGGTGCGCTCCCGGGGCTGGGATGTCGAGGTGGTCCCGGTCATGGTGCGACCCGGAGCTGGGATGCGAGCAGGGCGGCCAGGGAGGCCAGGGCCCGGGGATCGTCGGGGGGGAGATCGGTCCGAGGCAGCCGCAGCAGAGGCAGGGCCAGGTCCTCCAGGAGGTCGGCGCTGTGACGGGTCTCGGCCTCGATCCGGGCTCGAATCCACCGGTCGGCGGCGACCAGAGCCTCGGCCACCGGGTCCCCCACCAGCTCCTCGGGAGGGTCCCCGAGCCCGGGCTCCACCGCGTTCAGGATCACCGGACCCAGAGCCACCCCGAGGTCTTCCTCTATGGCGTAGGCGGTTTCGATCAGCTCCCTGATGGGAGTCACCTGGGGGAGGGTCACCAGGCTCACCGAGCAGAGGCGGGAATCGGCCAGGAAGTCGGCGGCGAGATGGGCCTGCCGGAGGATGGGCCCGTCCCGCACCATGTCGAGCACATCGGCGGGGGTCCGCAGGAAGCTGATGGCGTGACCGGCGGCGGGGGCGTCGACGACTACGAGATCGGCGGGGTCCCTCTCGGCGAGTTGGCGGATCCGGCCCAGGACCACCAGGTCCCGTATCCCGGGCGTGGCGG
This sequence comes from Acidimicrobiales bacterium, assembly GCA_011051915.1. Taxonomy (GTDB): domain Bacteria; phylum Actinomycetota; class Acidimicrobiia; order Acidimicrobiales; family Poriferisodalaceae; genus DRKF01. The sequence goes on from DRKF01000255.1 coordinate 9,087, forward strand.
TGGCGACCAGGTCGAGCATCCCGGTGCGTAGCAGGCGTCCGGTGAGGCGTTGGAGGCCGTGCTCACCCAGGTAGCCGGTCAGGGCCTCCTGGGGCCGGATGGCGGCCAGTCGCAGGCGTCGGGGGTCGTGGGGAACCGGTGAGGGTTCGGGGCCGGGCTCCGGTACTCCCAGGGCCGACGACAGGGCTCCGGTGCCGTCGACCTCCAAGAACAGCACCGATTGGTCGGAGTCGGCCGCGGCCAGCCCTAGGGTGGCAGCCACGGTCGTCTTGCCGACGCCGCCCTTCCCGGCCACGATGACGACCTTGGATGCCTGGAACCCAGGCGTCGGACCCACATGCGACGCTGGCAAATCTGGCGTCAGATCCACTCGACCTCCGGAGGCACTGGGTGCTCAGGCTAGCCACCGCCGTAGCGGCGATCCTCCTGTCGCTGCTGACGACTCTTCCCGCCGCGGCCCAGACCGAAACGACGGCGGTACCCGATACGGGCCCCGTCGAGCTGGTGGGCGTGGTGGATGTTCTCCAGGTGAGTGGGCTCATCGACCCCATCGAGGTCAACTCGATACGCAAGGCCCTGGACCGGGCGGTCGAGGACGGCTCTCTGGCCCTGGTGTTGCAGGTGAACAGCTCGGGCGCCACGGTCTCCGACGAGGAGTTGGCGTCCCTGGTCGCCGATCTGGCTGACGCCCCGATCGTGGTCGGGGTGTGGATCGGCCAGAGCGGGGCCTCGGTGTCCCATGAAGCAGTGATGCTGGGGGCCGGCGTGGATCTGATCGGTATCTCGCCGGGCAGCCGGATGGGACCGGTGGGGGACGAGTTCGCCGGGGCTCCGGTTTCCGGGCGCTTCGCCCCGCTGATCGGCCGCAGGCTGTCCGACGAGGCCGCGGTGGACAGCGGTGCCGCCGACGTCGTGGCCGCGACCCTCGGGGACTTCGTACTGGCCTTCGAGGACCAGGGTCTCATGACCGGTATCTCCCGGGTCGTGGATCCCGGGGCCGAGGTTCCCAAGCGGAACCTGCTGGTCCAGGTGAGATTCTCCAAGCTGGGTCTGGTGGATCAGCTCATGCACACGGTGGCCAGTCCGGCGGTCGCCTACCTGTTGCTGCTGATCGGCATGTCGATGATCCTGCTCGACTACTTCACCGCCGGCATCGGTGTGGCGGGAATGACCGGAGCGGTGTCCCTGCTCCTGGCGGCCTACGGGCTGGGAGTACTACCCACCCGCCCCCTGGGCCTGGGTCTCCTGGTTCTGGCCGTACTGGCCTTCGCCGTGGATGTACAGACCGGCGTGCCCCGGTTCTGGACCGGGGTGGGCATCCTGAGCCTGATCGTGGGGTCGTTCACCCTGTACTCGGGGTTGTCCCTTTCGTGGCTCACCCTCCTCGTCGGCATCGGTCTGATGCTGGCGTTCGTGTTCTCCGGTATGCCCTCACTGGTACGTACCCGGTTCTCGACGACCACCATCGGCCGGGAGCATCTCCTGGGGGAGATCGGTGTCATCGAGGTCGACGTGGACCCCGACGGGGTGGTGAACCTCGACGGTGCGCTCTGGCGGGCCCGGACCAATCGGGGTACTCCCCTGAGGCGCGGGGACCGGGCCCGGGTCATCGCCATAGAGGGGACGGTGCTGGAGGTCGAACCCGAGGAGGGCGGGGCGATCGACTACCGTGAGATGAGAGGCCGCCGCAGTGAGGCCGAGACAGGCTGACCCGGTCGTCCCTCCTGGTGGTGTCTCGACGAAGCGGGTCTGCGCCGCAGTGAGGCCGAGACGGGTTGACCCGTTCGTTCCGCCTGGTGGTGTCTCGACGAAGCGGGTCTGCGCCGCAGTGAGGCCGAGACGGGTTGACCCGTTCGTCCCTCCTGGTGGTCGGCGCCTCGGTCGGGAGAGTCAGACCGGTTCGCGGGCGAGGATGGCCTGACGGCGTTCCGATTCGTTGAGCCCACCCCAGATCCCGTGGGGTTCCTTGATCCTCAGCGCGTACTCGCGGCAGTCGAGCTGGACCGCACAGTCCCCGCAGATGATCTTGGCCCTGCGTTCACGCTCGAGCTTCTCACTCTTGGGTTCGAATCGGGGCGGAGGAAAGAACACGGCGGCCTGAGGCCCTCGGCAGGCGGCCTTCA
>DRKF01000256.1 GCA_011051915.1 Acidimicrobiales bacterium
ATGGACCCGCAACAGCCATCTCTTCGAGGGCCGCGACACCACCTTCAGCCTCCTGTTCATCGGCGGCGCGCTGGCGATTCTCCTCGGAGTCATCGAGATGACCTACAGCCGGCGGGCGGAGGCCAGACCCCAGGGGCTGGGTGTGCTCGTGGCCGGTATCGCGGCCGGGCTTGGTGGATTCATCGGCCTGCTCGCCACCGACGGCACCGGATCGAATCTGCTGTTCGGCGGACTGACGGCGGTCGGCTTCGTGGTGGCGGCGCTGGGATGGGGTCGTTGGCGCTACGAGGACCGCGAGCCCGACAGCACCGCCACGGGTGGGTTCCTTCCCCGGGGACCGGCTCTCTACCGGGTGCTGCTGGGCCTGGCCTCGGTGGGCCTGGCCACGTTCTTCGCCTTCGTACTGGACTCCGAGTCCCAGTCCACGTTCATCATCCTGATCACGGTTCAGGGCCTGAGGGCGATCCTGTTCGTCTCACTGGCGCTGGTGGGTCTGGTCCTCATCCTCGTGGCGGCCCAGGAGGCGGGCCGGTCCTCGGCCCGGGCCGAACTCGGCACCAAGGTCATCGCCGCGGCCGCCCTGACCTTCCTGGCCTTCGTGATCAGGGCCGAGTCGCAATCGGTGAAGTTCCGGGCGGAACTGTTCACCGTCCTGCTGTGGATGGCGCTGATCATGGCCACCTCCGCTCTGCTGGGTCTGCTCTACCGGAGACGGACCGTGGCCGAACGCCGGGCCGAGGCACTGGGGCGCAACCTCGCCGGAGCCGGAATCACCCTGACGGCGGCGGCGGTGGCCGTGAGGTTGCTGTTCTCCACGGCCGAGGAGGTCGCCGCCACCAAGGCCGTGATCTCGTTCCGGATATCGATTCTGTGGTTCCTGGTGGTGGCGGCGGTCAGCACCTGGGTGCTGCTGCGCACCCGCTTCGGAAGCTGGATCTTCGCCGTGGGCGGAAACAAGGACGCCGCCCGCTCCGTGGGGGTACCCGCCGCCCGCACCAAGACCACCTTGTTCATGATCGTGGCCGCGGCGGCCTGGCTGGTGGGGATGCTGCTGGCGTTCCGCCTGAACACCCTCCAGGCCGGCACCGGCGACGGGCTGGAGTTCCAGTACATAATCGCCGCCGTGGTGGGCGGCAGCCTGCTCACCGGGGGATACGGTTCGGCCGCCGGTGGGGCCATCGGAGCCCTGATCATGGCCATGTCCTTCCAGGGCATCCCCTTCGCCGGGTGGAACTCGAACTGGAAGTTCCTCTTCCTCGGGGTGATCCTGCTGCTGGCGGTGATCGTCAACAACTACGTGCGAACCAAGGCGGAGCAGTCCCGATGAGGTACTCCGGACCGGACACCGAACCCTGGGCCCCCTGGGGGTGGCCCATCGCCGAAGACAACGAACGGGGGAACGACCGATGACCACACCGCTGCTCGAAGTGAGAGGGATCTCCAAGTTCTACGGCAACATCAACGCCCTGCAGGACATAACAACGAAGGTGGAGGCGGGCACGGTCACGTGTGTCCTGGGTGACAACGGCGCCGGAAAGTCCACGTTCATCAAGATCCTGGCCGGAGCCCACGCCCAGAGCGAGGGCGAACTCCTGGTCGAGGGGGAATCGGTCACCTTCGCCTCACCACGGGAGGCCCTGGCCCGCGGCATCGCCACCGTGTACCAGGACCTGGCCATGGTGCCGCTGATGTCCGTGTGGCGGAACTTCTTCCTCGGGTCCGAACCGACCAAGAAGTTCGGTCCCTTCCGCATCCTGGACAAGGAGCTGGCCTCGCGGACGGCCAAGGAGGAGATGGCCAAGATGGGCATCGACATCCGCGACACCGAACAGCCGGTCGGCACCCTCTCCGGCGGTGAGCGGCAGTCCGTCGCCATCGCCCGGGCCGCCTACTTCGGGGCCAAGGTCCTGATCCTCGACGAACCCACGTCGGCCCTCGGTGTCAAGCAGTCCGGTGTGGTCCTCCGATACGTCGTCGAGGCCCGCAACCGGGGCCTCGGGGTGATCCTCATCACCCACAATCCCCACCACGCCTATCCGGTGGGTGACCGGTTCATGATCCTCAACCGGGGTCGCTCGATGGGTGACTTCGCCAAGTCGGAGATCTCCCAGGAGGAGCTGACCCAGCTCATGGCCGGTGGGGCCGAGTTGGAGGAACTGGCCCACGAACTCGAATCGGCGAGGGCCGGTGCCTGACCGCACACCCCGACCCCGGGCCCTCGGGCCCGACAACCTGAACGAGCTGACGCGGACCCGGATCCGCCGACCCGGGCGTATCGCCGAACTCGCCGCCTCCCGCACCCGACCGCGGTCCTGGGTCGGATCCGACGGGAAGCTGTTCCTGGTGGCGGCCGATCACCCGGCCCGGGCGATGATCGGGGTGGCGGGCCGCCACCGGGCCCTCGCCGATCGGGGTGATCTCCTCGGCCGGCTGCTCCTCTGTCTGGACCATCCGGCCGTGGACGGGGTCATGGCCTCCCCCGACATCGTGGAGGACCTCCTCCTGCTGGGGGCCCTGGAGTCCAAGGTCGTCGTGGGCTCGATGAACCGTGGAGGGTTGCAGGGCGCGGTCTGGGAGCTCGACGATCGATTCACCGGCGCCGACCCCGCTCATCTCGCCTCCCTGGGCTACGAGGGCGGGAAGATGCTGTTGCGCATCGATCCCCGGGATCCCGGCACGGTGTCCACCCTCGAGGCCTGCGCCCGCGCCGTCACCGAACTGGCCGACCGTGGCCTGATGGCCATGGTCGAACCTCTCCCGTACACGACCGACGAGTCCGGCGCCGCCGTCCTCGACCCCGATCCGAGGGCCCTGGAGCGGGTGATCGCGGTGGCATCGGCCCTGGGGGCGACCAGCTCCCACACCTGGCTGAAGCTACCCGCCCCCGAGGACCCCGCCGTGCTGGACGGGACCACCCTTCCCGTGCTCCTTCTGGGCGGGGATCCCGGGGCCGAGGCCGGGGCCATGTACCGCCGGTGGGAGAGGGCGTTCGAACGCCCCGGTGTGGTGGGGCTGGTGGCCGGACGGTCGTTGCTGTACCCGCCCGACGACGAGGTCTGGGCCGCCCTGGATCGAGCTGCGGTCTCGATGGGGCGATCCGGCGTCACCGAACTGTCCATGGAGACCCAACAGGAGGTCAGAAGCTCATGACCGACCATCAGGCCCGGCTGCACCGACCCCACGGTGAGCTGGCCGAGGGCGACGACCCCGTCGTCCTGACCCCCGAGGACGCCGGCTGGTCCTTCGTCGGCCTCCGGGTCATCGACCTCGAACCCGGGGTACCGCGGATCCTGGCCACCGGCGGCGACGAGATGGCCGTCCTCCCCCTGAGCGCCCGGGACCTCACGGTGGAGTGCGAGAACCGGAGCTTCGCGGTCGAGGGCCGCACCTCGGTGTTCGACCGGGTCACCGACTTCGCCTACGTCCCCATCGACTCCGAGGTCCGCATCACCTCGGCCAGTGGTGGGGAGGTGGCGCTACCGACGGCCCGGGCCACCCACCGCCTCGACCCCGCCTACGGCCCGGCGGAGGACATACCCGTGGAGGTCAGGGGGGCGGGCCCCGCCACCCGTCAGGTCACCAACTACTTCACCCCCGACTCCTTCGAAGCCGACAAGTTGGTGTCGGTGGAACTCATAACCCCCGACGGCAACTGGTCGTCCTACCCCCCGCACAAGCACGACACCGAGACGGAGTGCGAGGTGATCAACGAGGAGGTCTACTACTTCCGGATCGAGGGGGAGCAGGGTTTCGGGATGCACCGTACCTACACCCTCGACGGTGAGATCGACGAGAACGTCTGCATCCGCGACGGTGACGTGTTCCTGATTCCCCGCGGCTACCACGGCCCCTGCATCGCCGCCCCCGGGTACGCCATGTACTACCTGAACGTGATGGCCGGGCCCGCCGACGACCGCTCGATGGCGTTCTGTGACGACCCCGCCCATCACTGGATCCGTGATGCCTGGGCCCACATGGAACCCGATCCCCGCTGTCCGGCGACCGGCCCCGGCGGAAGGGTCGACAGGTGACCCGGCCCACGATCCGGGTCGGTGTCGTGGGACTGGGCTGGATGGGCCAGGCCCACTCCCGGAGCTACGCCCGCATACCCATGATCTTTCCCGAGCGGGCCTACGACCCGGTGCTGGCGGTGTGCGCAGACAGCGATCCCGCCCGCCGGGACATGGCGACCGGTTCCTTCGGGTTCGAGCGGGCCGTGGGCGACTGGCGGGAGCTGGTGGCGGCCCCCGATGTGGACGTGGTCACCATCTGCGGTCCGAACATGATCCACGAGGAGATAGCGGTGGCCGCGGCGGCAGCCGGAAAGCACGTGTTCTGCGAGAAGCCGGTCGGCGGCACACCCGAGCAGACGGTCCGCATCGAGGCCGCCGCCCGCCGGGCCGGTGTCACGACCGGGGTCGGGTACAACTACCGCTGGGCGCCTCTGGTGCAACACACCCGCCGTCTCATAGCCGAGGGCCGCCTGGGAGTCATCACCAACTACCGGGGTCGGTTCTTCTCCATGTACGGGGCCGATCCGATGGGTCTGCTCTCGTGGCGGTTCCAGCAGGAGGGAGCCGGCTACGGCGTGTCCACCGACATCCTCAGTCACTCCGTCGACCTGGCCCACATGCTGGTCGGGCCGATCCGAAGGGTGATCGGCACCATGGAGACGTTCATAACCGAGCGGCCCCGGCCCAGCGGGGCGGGGACCCACTACGACCGTGGCCGGCCGGGCGACCCGACCGGGCCGGTCACCAACGAGGACTACGTCGGCTGCCTGGTGGAGTTCGAGAACGGGGCCCGGGGAACCTTCGAGGCCTCCCGCACCATGCTGGGCCCCGAGAGTCAGTGCGCGTTCGACGTGTACGGCACACGAGGGGCGGCGGGCTGGGATCTCGAGCGGCTGAACGAACTGAGGCTGTACCTGTCGCCCGACGACCCCGATGAGCTCGACACCGGCTACACGACCGTGCTGGGAGGGGACCGGTTCCCCTACCACGGCAACTTCGTCCCCGGCTCGGCCAACGGAATCGGTTTCGAGGACCTGGTCACCATCGAGGACTTCGAGTTCCTGTCCTCGGTCCACGCCGGGCGTGAACACCATCCCGGCTTCGAGGACGCCCTGGCCTTCGTCTCGGTGCAGGACGCACTGCTGCGGTCCATCGAGTCCGGCGGGTGGGCGGACGTGGTTTCCCTGAGAGAGGATTGACATGCTGACCCAACGTCTGACCACCGCCCAGGCGATCGTGAAGTACCTCATCGCCCAGCGCACCGTCATCGACGGGACCGAGGTGCCCCTGTTCCCCGGGGTGTTCGCCATCTTCGGACACGGCAACGTGACCTGCCTGGGGCAGGCCCTCGAGGAGGCCGGTGACCTCCTGCCCACGTGGAGGGGTCAGAACGAGCAGGGCATGGCCATCGCCGCCGCCGCCTTCGCCAAGGCCCGGCGCCGACGTCAGATCATGGTGGCGACCAGTTCCATCGGGCCGGGGGCCACCAACATGGTCACGGCGGCGGGGGTGGCCCACGCCAATCGCCTGCCCCTGCTACTGCTGTCGGGAGACACCTTCGTCAGCCGGGCGCCCGATCCGGTGCTCCAGCAGGTCGAGCACTTCGACGACCCGACGATGACCGTCAACGACGCCTTCCGGGCCGTGGTCCGCTACTGGGACCGGATCACCAGTCCCGAGCAGGTGGCCCAGACCCTTCCCGCCGCGGTGTCCGCCATGCTGGATCCGGCCGACTGCGGACCCGCGTTCATCGGTCTCCCCCAGGACGTGCAGGCCCGGGCCTGGGACTATCCCGAGGTGCTCTTCGAACCGGTCGTCCACACCGTGCCCCGGCCTCGACCCGACCGGGGTCAGGTCGAGGCGGCGGTGGCGGCGCTGAGGGAGTCGAGACGGCCCCTGATCATCGCCGGAGGAGGGGTCCACTACTCCGGGGCGACCGCCGCCCTCACGGAGATGGCCGAACGGCACGGGATACCCGTGGTCGAGACCATGGCCGGCAAGGCCACCCTCCTGCCCGACCATCCCCTCTACGGCGGGCCGGTGGGGGTGACGGGCTGTGAGGCGGCCAACGAACTGGCGGCGGAGACCGATCTGGTGCTGGCGGTGGGCACCCGTCTGCAGGACTTCACCACGGGATCCTGGACCATCTTCGCCAATGAGGACATGACCATGGTGGGGTTGAACGCCGCCCGCTTCGACGCCTCCAAGCACCGGTCGCTTCCCGTGGTGGGTGACGCCCTCGTCGGAATCGAGGAGATCGGATCGGGGCTGGGCGACTGGCGGGCCGACCCGGAGTGGACCGCCCGGGCCCTCACCGCGCAGTCGGCCTACCGGGCCTACATCTCCGAGCTGGTCGCCGCCGGCGGATCGGGGTCCCTCCCCACCTACGCCCAGGTGGTGGCGGCCGTGAACCGCGATGCCCGACCCGAGGACTACGTGGTGTCGGCCGCCGGGGGACTCCCCGGGGAGCTCAACAACGGCTGGTTCGCCAAGGGGATCGGCACCTTCGACTGCGAGTACGGGTTCTCCTGCATGGGATACGAGATATCGGGCGGTTGGGGAGCCCGCATGGCCCGAACCGGTGGAGAGGTCATCACCTTCTGCGGTGACGGCTCCTACATGATGGCCAACAGCGACCTGTACAGCTCGGTGATCACCGGCAACAAGATGATCGTGGTGGTCTGTGACAACGGGGGGTTCGCGGTCATCAACCGTCTGCAGGTGAACCAGGGGGGCCGCCCCTTCAACAACCTGCTGGTCGACGCCCGCACGACGAACCTGGTTCCCGTGGACTTCGCCGCCCATGCCGCGGCCATGGGGTGCGGCTCGGAGAAGGTGTCCACCATCGACGAGCTGGAGCAGGCCATGCAGAGAGCCCGGGCGTCGGATCGCACCTACGTGGTGGTGATCGACGTGGATCCCCACGAGTGGACCGAGGGCGGTGCCTTCTGGGAGGTGGGGGTACCCGAGGTGAGCGATCGGCCCGAGGTCCGAGAAGCACGCCGGGCCCTGCTGGAGGGCAAGGCCCACCAGAGGGTCGGCTGGTGAGCGGGACGGGATCGCCGGAGCGGAGCTCCCGGGGGGTCGACGACGAGTCACGGCCCGAGGACCTCTACGGAATGCAGGACCGGGTGGTGGTGGTGTCGGGCGGAACCCAGGGGCTGGGCGAGGAAGTCGCCCGTCTGGCCGTGTCCCGCGGGGCGGCCGGAGTGGCCCTGCTCGGTCGTGACGTCCACCGGGGCGAGGCCCTGGCCGGACGTCTGGATGGGGACACCGATGTGCGCTTCTTCGCCGTCGAGCTGGGAATCGCCGACGAGTGCCGTCGGGTCATGGCCGAGGTGGCGGAGGCCTACGGACGGATCGACGGTCTGGTCAACGCCGCGGCGACAACGGCGCGTGGCTCGGTGTGGGACACCAGCCCCGAGCTGTGGGACCAGATGATGGCCGTCAACGCCCGGGCTCCCTTCCTGCTGCTTCAGGCCGCCGCTCTCCTGATGAGGGAGAGAGGGAGGGGCGGCTCGATCGTCAACATCGGCAGTGTCGCCGCTCACGGGGGCCAGGAGTTCCTGACCCCCTACGCCTCGTCCAAGGGGGCCCTGAGTGTCCTGACCCGCAATGCGGCCTATCAGCTGATGAGACACCGGATCAGGGTCAACCAGGTGAACCCGGGCTGGATGGAGACCCGGGGGGAGGATCTCATCCAGAGGCGCTACCACGGGGCGAGCGACGGCTGGGCCGAGCGGGCCGGGGCCGCCATGCCCTTCGGGCGCCTGCTTCAGCCCCTCGAGGTGGCTCGGGCGGTGCTGTTCCTGCTGTCGGACGAATCGGGGATGATGACCGGTTCGATCGTCGATTTCGATCAGTCGGTGCAGGGTGCGGGCGACGTGGCCCGTCCACCCACGGGACCTCTGTGGGGGGA
>DRKF01000257.1 GCA_011051915.1 Acidimicrobiales bacterium
CTCCTCGGAGGCCGGCCGTGAGTCGGCTGGCGGTGCTGGCGTCCGTGGGCCTGTGGGTGGGAATCACCGTCGTCCTGGCCGAGCTTCGTTGGTTCCGCCGGCTGCGTCTCGCCGACCGGCTGCGTCCCTTCGCCCCGGCCGGTCCGCCTCCGGGTCGGCGTTCGGGTGGGGTCCGGTCCCTCGGCGAGTTGCTCGGTCCCCTGGCGACGTCCCTGGGCGGTCGCCTGTCGCGGACCCTGGGCATCAACGAGGAACTGGGGCTGCGCCTCGAGCGGATCCACTCCGATCTCGACGTCGCCGCATTCCGCACCCGGCAGATGGCCTGGGCGGGAGGGGCCCTCGGGGTCACGACCCTGCTGCTCATGGCCACCACCCCGCCGGCACCGATGGTCCTGTTCGCCATCGGCTCCGCACCGCTCCTGGCGTTCCTGGTGGTGGAGCGGAACCTGGCCCGGGCCTCCGAACTCCACCAGAGAAAGCTCTTCCTGGAGCTACCCGTGGTCGCCGAGCAGGTCGGCATGCTGCTGAGTTCGGGGTTCTCGCTCGGCGGGGCCGTCGCCCGGACCGCCGCCCGGGGCCGCGGGGCGGTGGCCAGGGACCTGCGGCGGGTGGTGAACCGGGTCCGACACGGCGTGCCCATCGAGACGGCTCTGGGCGAGTGGGCCCGGGTGGCCGAGGTCGAGGCCGTCCACCAGCTGGTCCGGGTGTTCGCGCTGCACGACGAGGCCGCCGATCTGGGGCCCCTCATCGCCCAGGAGGCCCGGGCCATCCGCCGGGCCACCCAGAGGGAACTCATCGAGACGATCGAACGGCGCAACCAGCAGGTCTGGATTCCCGTGACCGTGGCCACCCTCGTCCCCGGCGTCATCTTTCTGGCGGTGCCCTTCATGGACGCGATGTCGGGGTTCACCGGCCTGTGAACCCCGACCGACCCGGCCCGAGAGGCCTGACATCCATTCCCCCGAAAGCACGTTCCGAGACACAGGAGAACCAACCATGACCAGCATCCGATACAACTCCGACCGCGGTACCGAGGTCGGCCTCCGCCTCTACTGCCTGATGCGGTCCCTGGCCGTCAGCACCGGACAGCGGCTACGGGACGAGTCCGGGGAGGGTGTCATCTCCGCCGCCATCGCCGTTCTCATCGTGGCCGGGCTGGGGGCCCTGATGTGGGTGGGGTTCCGCTCCATCTGGCAGGACGCCGAGAGCACCACCCGATCCAAGATCAGCGAGATCGGCAACTGAGGGGCGGATCGGGCCCAGCGGCCCACAACCGCCACCGTGACCAGGCCCACAACCGCGACCGTGACCAGGAGGGATCGGGTCTGATCGGGCTGATCGCCGCCTTCGTGGTCTTCATGATCATGCTGTTCACCGCGGTGCAGGTGGCCCACACCCTCTACATCTCGACCGTCCTGGCCGGAACCGCCCACGACTCGGCCCGCCTGGTGGCCGAGGCCGGATCGGGTACCGACGGCCCGGGCCGGGGGCGGGCCGAGGCCCACATACGCCAGGTACTCGGAAATCCCGCTTCCCTGTCCGTCTCCTGGGCCGGCAGCACCCCCGACGAGGTGGTGCTGACCCTGTCGGTCCGGCCTCGATCCTTCCTCCCGGCGTCCATGGGCATCTCCCCCTGGCCCGCCGTGTCCCGCACGGCCCGGGTGAGGGTCGAGAAGCCCGTCGAGAGCCCGGGTCGACCGTGACCCGGTGTCGACCGCGGCGGCCCCGCCACTCCCCCACCCGAGGGGCGAGGGACGAAGCCGGACAGGTGGCCGGTATCGAGATCCTGCCCTTCGGAGTTCTCGTGTTCGTGGTCGGGGTGCTGTTCCTGGCCCAGATCTGGGGGGTGGTCGAGGCCCGTTCGTCGGTCACCTCGGCCTCCCGGGAAGCGGCCCGGGCCTTCGTGGAGACCCCGGCGGGGACGTCGGAGTCCCAGGCCGTGGCCGACGCCCGACAGGCGGGGCTGCTGTCCATGACCGATCAGGGACGCTCCCCCTCTCGGACCACGGTGACCCCGGTGGGATCGGTGTCACTGCGTCGCTGCTCCCGGGTGACCTTCGAGGTTTCCTATCGGGTTCCGGTCCTCAACGTTCCCCTCCTGAGCGGCCTGTTCGACGGGATGGTGGTCAGATCCCGCCACAGTGAACTCGTGGATCCCCTCAGGGACGGACTCGAGGGAGCGGCATCCTGTGTCGGCTGAGATCGCCGCTCCGGTCCGGCCGGCGGTCGGGTCGCCAGCCCCCGGAGGCCCTGGATCCCCGCACCGTTCCCGGGATGAATCGGGCACCGCACTGCTGCTGGTTCCCGTGGGGATCCTCGTGGTCATGATCCTGGCCGCCATCACCGTCGACGCCGCCGTGGTGTACCTGGGGGAACGGGCGGCATTCGACTCGGCCTCGGGGGCGGCCAACGATCTCGCCGCCGTCTCGCTGGACGAGGTCGCCTACCGGGCCGACGGGTCGGTGCGGCCTCGTGATGACCTCCCTCGACTGGTGTCGTCGATAGTTCCCGCCGTGGAGACGGCGACGGAGGGGGCCCTGGTCCCCGGTTCGGTGCGGGTGTCGGTCCGGGCTCTCGACGGGGGTCGGGTGGAGGTGGTGGTGTCGGGCCGGGTCCGGAGGATCTTCGTGGGGATCATCCCGGGGGCCGACAGCGAGGTGGAGGTCAGCGCCCGCGCCGTGGCCGTCCTCGACCTGATCGACGGTGGTCCAGGGCCCTGAGACCCCCGCCCGCCCCACGAACGACCCGCGTCCCGAGACCCGGCCCGCCCGATCCGAACCCACCTGTTGACATATTTCATGCTGTTTCATAGTTTGTAATGAACATCAGGTGGTTTCTGCTCTTGACCCGCCGGTAACAGGCCGCAGGTCGGGGACGGCGGGCCACGGTCGGTTACGACTCAACGGCAGAACAGCCCGGCAGCAGGACGGCTCGACAGCCCAACGGCAGAACGGCCCGACGGCAGGACAACCCAACAGCAGAACAGCCGACGGCAGGACAGCGGAGGTGGACCCATGATCCATATCGAAACGACTCCGGACGGCGTACGTCTGGTGGTCAAGACCGGATCGGGGCCCGAAGCCGAACGCCTACGCCACGAGGCCCGGGTGCTGGCCGCCGTCGACCACCCCGGCGTGGTCGAGCTGATCGACGTGGCCGACAGCGATGGCCGGGTTCGCCTCGCCACCGCGTGGATCGACGGCGTCGACCTGGTCGGCGAACCACCGACCACCCTGATCGAGGTGGCCCGGACCATGGCCGCCGTGGCCCGGACCCTCGCCGACCTGCACGAGATCGGCATCATCCACGGTGACGTGTCCGCCGAGCACATCGTGGTCGACTCCGTGGGTCGGGTGACCCTGTGCGGATTCTCCCGGGCCCTGCTGTCCACCGACGAAGCCGAGTTGGTGGATCTCACCGCTTCCGGCGGCGAGACACATAGCGGCAGTTCCGGCGACGTGGCTATCCACTGGCCGGGTCCCGCGGTCGACCTGGCCGCCACCGGAGCCCTGATTCTCGATCTGGTGGCAGCCGTTCCCGATACCGGCAACGGCGTCGCGATCGAGCGAGAGGACCTGACCCACCTGGGCGAACTGGCGTGCGAGTCGGCCGGGCCGACTCCCACGGGAATCGACTTCACCATGGCCGAGCTGGCCGAGCGTCTGGCCCGGCTGTGTCCCCGTCCCGCCCCGGCCGGCGAACGGGCGGACCCCCCGGGGCGCCGTGGTGCTGGGCGCCGCTTCGCGGTACCCGTCGCCATCGCCGTCGGGGCCCTGGTACTGGTGGCCCTCACGGGCGGGGGATCAGCGGTCACCGACACCATCCCTTCGGGCCCGGGGCCGAGTGATGCCCCGGCGGCAGTGGCGACACCTCCTCCCACGCTTCGGCCCACGACGACCACCGCCCCCACCCCGTCCGTCGCCCCGGAGTTGCTGGCCTCGGCGGTGGTCCCCTGCCCACTCCCGACCCGTGCCATGCAACGGGCCGACATCGACGGCGACGGCTGTCCCGAGGGCTGGTACCGCACCGGTGCCGTGCTGGTCGCCGACGGTGTCAGGTACTCGATCGGCGACGACGACGACCTCGTGACGGTCGGCGACTGGAACTGTGACGGTGTGGCCACTCCCGCCCTGGTCACGGTCCCCGAGGGCCGGGTGTTCCTGTTCCCGGGATGGGGTGGGGACTCGGGTTCGGTGACCGCGGTCGAGATCCGATCGTGGCCCGAACCCAGATCGGTGGCAGCCGTGGCGGGACCGGGCTGCGACACCCTCGCGGTGGTTGCGGCTTCGGGCCGCCACGAGGTCGGAGGTCGACGGTGAGCCCGCGACCCCGCCGGCTGGCGGCTCTCGGAGGCGTCCTCCTCTGGCTGGCCTTCCTGGCGGCCACTGCCCACTGGGCCTACCGACTGGACCTGGGCGGGAGTCACCCACCCACCGAGCCGGGAGAGTTCTACCGCTGGGTGGGGCAGGTGCCCCCCGAGCTGGTCGCCATGGAGCTGGTCCGCGTTTCGGTGTTCCTCGCCTGCATCGTTCTGATCGTTTCGTCGGCGTCGGGGCTGATGGTCTCGGTACTCCACCCCGGCCGCGTGTCCTCGGCCCTGCTCCGCCTGGTTCCGGCCCTGATCCGGGGCGGAATCGAGACCGCCGCCGGTGTGGGGCTCACCGGGGTTCTGATCATGGGGCCGATCCATGTCGTGGGCGCCGATCCTCTTCCTCCGGCCACGGTCGTCATGGAGAGAATCGATCCCCCGCCCTCCATCGATGGGCCGAGTCCCGGGCCCGACCGCGATCACCTGGCCACCATGACGTTGCTGGGGGAGGCCCCCACGAATCCCTCGGACCGCGAACAGGTTCGGCGACTGAGGTCGGAGGAGCTCGCGGTGGCATCGGGAGACCACGCCCGCTCCGAGTTCTGGACCGTGGCACCGGGCGACAATCTCTGGGACATCGCCGAAGCCACGGTGGGCTCCAACTCCACCGGCACCGATCCGAGTGCCGTCCTCCGCTACTGGAACCGTCTGATCGAGGCCAACCGATCGCGGTTGATCGACCCCGGGAACCCGGATCTCATCCTGCCCGGCCAGTCACTGATTCTCCCCCCGCACTGAACCGGCCCCGGGCACCCGGCCCACGACTCGATACCCCCTCGGGCGACACCCCGCTGTCCGGCCCGTTAGGAAGTCCCCCCGGACCTCGGCACCAGACGAACCGCCACCTCGTTGGCCATGAGCCGCCCCTCGCGGGTGAGAACCGCCCTGCCGCCCTCGACGTCGACCAGGTGCCGGACCTCGACGGGAACGGTCTCGGCCGGAACTCCCGTCGCCAGTCGGAGGGCCAGCTGGAGTCGTTCCAGCTCCCTGGCCTCCTCGTCGAGGGTCTCCGACCCGGCCTCCAGTTCGCCACCCTCGGTCACCGCGGCGATGAATCGCTCGGGAGTCCTCACCGACCAGAACCTCCGCCCGTCGATGTGGGAATGGGCGGCGCAACCCAACCCCAGGTACTCACCCTGAACCCAGTACAGGAGGTTGTGACGGCATTGCTCACCCGGTCGGGCCCAGTTGGACACCTCGTAGTTGGCCAGCCCCGCCCCCGTGAGCATCTCGTCGGCCATGACGTACTTGTCGGCCTGGTCGTCGTCATCGGGATGACGGGCCGGATCCGACGCCAGGGGGGTGCCGGCCTCGACGGTCAGGGCGTAGGCACTCACATGGGAGGGTTCCAGCGCCAGGGCCCGGACCAGGGTCTCATTCCAGTCGGCCGGGGTCTCCCCGGCTCCGCCGTAGATCAGGTCCAGATTCAGCCGCTCGATACCTGCCGCCCTGACCGCCGCCACCGCGGAGGCGACGTTCTCGGGGGTGTGTGAGCGCCCCAGACCGACCAGAACGTGATCGACCATCGACTGCACCCCGAGCGAGATCCGCTCGACCCCCGCCCCGGCGAGTATTCGCATGGACTCCACGGTGACGTCGTCGGGATTGCATTCCACCGACACCTCCGCCCCCGGGGCCAGGGGCAGCAGGGAGATCACCTCGGCGAGGTCACGGGCCGGTACCAGCGAGGGGGTGCCTCCACCCACGAAGACCGATGTCACCCGGTCCTCCTCCCACCCCGCCACGTGGGACCGGGTCTGCGACTTCAGCGCCGCCATGTACGACGAGATGAGTTCTCCCCGGTCGTCCCAGGTTGCGAACGCGCAGTAGTCACAGCGTCGGGAGCAGAAAGGTATGTGGATGTACACACCGAAACCCGCCGTCGGTGGGGTCGGGAGGTCCCCGGCCTCTGCCTGGCGGCCCCGGGAGCTGTCGGGGTCAGGCCCCGAGGCGAAGTCCGAGGTCGGCGAGTCGGGCGGGAGCGGTGTCGACGGTGGTGTCGAGGATGCAGGCGATGGCACGGAGGTCGTCATGGCGGATCGTCAGCATCCTGCCGTTGAAATCCTGCCTCTGCATCTGGATCATCGTGAGGTACCGGGTCAGCATGGTGCCGTCGGGACCCTTCATGGTCTCCAGGCGGGTGAGGTCGATGGTCACGTTCCCGTCCTCACGGGAGTCCATGCCCTCCACCTCGTCGTCGTCGCCCCTCGGCAGCAGCTGGGCCACCGGGACGTTGTAGAACCGGGCCAGCCTCTGCAGGCGGGGCACGGAGATGGCCCGCTCACCCCTCTCATAGGCGCCGAGTACCGAGGCCTTGAACTCGTGGTTCGACTCCGCCTCCACGTCCTGCAGCGACATGCGCTTCTGACGGCGGATGGCTCTCAGCCTCTCGCCGACCCGCTTGCCGTATTCGACGTCATCAGCTGCCTCGGCAGCAGTCAGATCAATATCTGCCATTTGTGCCCTACCCGCATCCAGCCGACTCCTCCGACGGCCGCTCGAAGATTCTGAGGAACCCTAGCTCACTCTGAGTGGCCGCGCGCCAATTCGTCGCGTTTGAATCCCATGAGCACCGCGGCACTCAGAGCGGCGGTCTCGGCTCGGAGTACCCCGGGGCCGAGGTCGACCCGTGGCATACCAGGGTCAATCTCGGTGTCACCCCAGCCGCCCTCGGGTCCGATGGCGACGGTGTGTGTGATCGACGAGATCGGATCACCACCACGCTCAGCGACGGCCAGCCCGGCTCCCGCGGCGGCCGCCAGCTCGGAGAGGGTCATGGGGCCCTCGATGAGGGGGAGCCTTACCCTCCGCGACTGGGCGGCGGCCGAACGGGCCACGGCCGAGAGACGGGCCAGGGATCGCTCGACCCGGGATCCCGACCAGCGAACCACCCCCCGTTCGGTCTCCAGCATCACTATGCGGTCCACTCCGAGCTCGGTCAGCTTCTGGACCGCCCACCGGGTCCTCTCCCCCTTCACCGGGGCCATCGCCACGGTCACCGGCGGTTGCCGGGCGGGTACGAACACGACCGGACCGTCGGGCTCCGGTACCAGGTCGAACCGGGCCCGGCGCCACGAGCCCCGGGCGTCACAGATGGTCATCGGGTCACCGGGGCGGAGCCTCAGCGAGCGGGACAGGTGGGCGTGGTCGTCGGGACTCAGAAGCGGAGCGTCGAGGTCCGCCACGAAGGCGTGGGGACCGTGCCGCCCGTCGGGAATGCTCACCGGGGCCGACCGCCGCTCAGGAGAACGCCGACCCTGCGGGAGCACCGACCGCCGCTCAGGAGAACGCCGACCCTGCGGGAGCACCGACCGCCGCTCAGGAGAACGCCGACCTTATGCGGGAGAAGATGCCGCTCTCCCCCGGTTCGGCGACCTCCTCACCCCTCATGGCCGCCAGCTCGCGGAGCAGCTCCTGTTGCTCGGTCGGCAACTTGGCGGGAATGTCCACGACCAGGGTGACGAAGAGGTCTCCCCGGCGGCGCCCGTCGAGGCGGGGCACCCCCCGGCCCGACAGCCGGATCACCTCACCGGGCTGGGTTCCCGGGGCGATGTCGATGATCTCGTCGCCGTCGAGGGTCTGGTAGTCGATATGGGCGCCCAGTGCGGCCTGGGTCATCGAGATGTGCAGCTCGTCGGTGAGGGTCTCCCCGTCCCTTGCGAACCTCTCGTGGGGAGCGACCCGGATGTGCACGTAGAGGTCGCCCGGCTCGCCTCCCCGGGGACCGACCGCGCCTCGACCGGGGAGCCGCAACGTGGATCCCTGATCGACGCCGGCGGGGATGCGCACCTCATATGACTCCTCGTCGGGGACGCGCCCTTCACCGCGACACACCTCGCACGGCTCCTCGATCGTCTCGCCGATGCCCCCGCAGGTGGGGCACGGACCGGAGGTGACCATCTGGCCCAGGATCGACTGACGGACCTGGCGAACCTGACCGATGCCGTTGCAGGTGGAACACGTGAC
Organism: Acidimicrobiales bacterium; assembly: GCA_011051915.1. GTDB lineage: Bacteria > Actinomycetota > Acidimicrobiia > Acidimicrobiales > Poriferisodalaceae > DRKF01. The sequence goes on from DRKF01000257.1 coordinate 8,336, forward strand.
CGGTTCGGTACCGTCGGCGGCACCGGATCCCTCGCAGTTCCGACAGGTGACGAAGGTCCGGATGGAGACCTCCTTGTCGACCCCGAACACGGCCTCCTCGAACGTCAGGTCCACGATCAGTTCCTGATCGGCTCCGCTCGGAGGTCCCGACCGACGGCGCCCCGACCTTCCTCCTCCGCCGAACCCTCCGCCGAAGAACGCCTCGAAGATGTCGTTCACGTTGAGATCGGCGAATCCGAAGGGGTCTCCCCCTGCGCCCGCTCCGACCCCCTCGGCCCCGAACCGGTCGTAACGGCTCCTCTTCTCGGAGTCGCTGAGGACCGCGTAGGCCACCGACACCTCCTTGAACCGGGCCTCGGCCTCGGGGTCGTCGGGATTGGCATCGGGGTGCAGTTCCCGGGCCAGCCTGCGGTAGGCCTTCTTGATCTGCTCGCTGGTGGCATCACGGGCCACGCCCAGCAACTCGTAGTAGTCGCTGTTCACACTGCTCCTCGACGGGTGATGGAATGGGATCGACTCATGGTCATGGCTGGACGGTGGCGGCGGGGACCGAACCCGACCTCACCCGTCGGACCGGGCGAGCGACCGGCTCAACCGGCTGCTCACGACCTGAACCGCGGCCATGGCCCGGGGGTAGTCCATCCGGGTGGGTCCCACGACTCCGACACTCCCGACCTGTTCACCGTTGACAGTGTAAGGGGCCACCACCACCGAACAGTCCGACAGCGGCAGACCGGTCTCGCTTCCGATGGCCACCGACAGCCCCCGGTCGAGCAGATCTCGCAGCATCGAGACCACGATGAGCTGCTGTTCGAGAATCACCAGGACCTCCCGGACGGTTTCCACGGCCTCGAAGTGTCCGGCGATGTTGGCGGCCCCGCCCACGAACACCGATCTCTCCTCATCGGTCCCCTCGACCGCCCCCACCGCACCGGCCACGAGCTGGTCGACCTCGGGGTCACCGGTGGACGGAGGACAGCTCAGACGGTGTGCCCCCTTGCCGATGAGACCCTCGGCCAGGACCCGTGACGCCCTTTCGATGGTGTCTTCCTTGGTGTCCGGAGAGATGGTCAGGGCGTGTCGCTCCACGGTGCCCGTGGAGAGCACCACCACGATGAGCAGGCGATCGGGCTCCAGGCGGACGAGCTGGACCGAACGGACCAGGGCCGGATCGTGATCGGGTCCGACCACCACCCCGGCGTAGGCCGTCAGGTGGGACAGTAGCTGCGATGTCCGGCCCAGACGGGTCTCGATGGCCCCCTGGGCCTTCTCGAAGAAGGCCCTCACCTGACGGGTCTCCACCGGACCCAACCGGCCCGGTGAGCCCAACTGGTCGACGAAGTACCGGTATCCCTTCTGGGTGGGGACCCGACCGGCGCTGGTGTGGGGCTGTTCGAGGTAGCCCTCGTTCTCGAGCTGGGCCATGTCGTTGCGGATCGTCGCCGATGAGACCTCCAGGCCGGTCTTCACCGCGATGTTGGCCGATCCGATCGGCTGCGCGGTGTCGATGTAGTGCTCGACTATCGCCCTGAGAATCGTGGCCTTGCGTTCATCCATGGATGTACCCGGTTCCCGAGCCGGCTGCCTGTCGGCCCGGCCTCGTTCATCGTCCTCAGGTTAGCGACCCTACGTGCTGCGGCCTCGCCGCCGACCCCCGAACGTGGCCGGGGCCTCGGACCGCGATGGAGGGTCCGGGTCCGGTGCCCGTGGCCCCGAGTCAGTGGATCCCGCGCTCGTGACCTTCCCAGTAGGGCGCCCGCAGTTCACGCTTGAGGACCTTCATGGCGCCCGACAGGGGCAGGGGCTCGGCCCTGAACTCGACGCTCTTGGGAACCTTGTAGCCGGCGATGTGTTCACGGCAGTGGGCGATCAGCTCCTCGGGGGTGACCTCCACACCGGGGTTCGGGACCACGATGGCGTGGACCGCTTCCCCCCACTTCTCGTCGGGAATGCCTATGACGGCCACCTGGGCGACCGCCGGGTGGGTGGACAGCGCCGACTCGACCTCGGCGGAGTACACGTTCTCGCCTCCGGTGACGATCATGTCCTTCACCCGGTCCACCAGGAACAGGTAGCCGTCGGAATCGAGGTACCCGGCGTCGCCGGTGTGGTACCAACCGCCCCGGAAGGCCTCCTCGGTGGCCTCGGGCTTGCGCCAGTACCCGATCATGAAGTTGCCTCCCTTGGCGCACACCTCCCCGATCTCACCGGTGGGCAGGATGTTGCCCTCCTCGTCCTGGATGCTGAGCTCCACACCGATCAGCGGTGGTCCCGCCGCCCTCAGCTTGGGACTGCCGGGGTAGTGGTCCTTGGCGGGCAGGATGGTCAGGATCGAGGCGCTCTCGGTCATGCCGTAACCCTGGGTCAGCTCCAGATGGGGGAGATCCTCCATGAGCCGGTCGAGGATGGCGCTGGGCATCGGCGAAGCCCCGTAGGTGAGCTTCCGCAGCGAGGCCAACCGCTCGGGCCGGTAGTTCTCGTCGGCCAGCACCATCCCGATCATGGTGGGGACCATCACCGACATGGTCACCTGCTCGGCCTCGATCACGTC
>DRKF01000258.1 GCA_011051915.1 Acidimicrobiales bacterium
GTTCCTGTACCGGATCTATCAGCGGTGGCTGAGATTCCGCCCCGCCCACCTGACCGTCGGGGTCCGGGCCGTCGCCGTGGACCCCGAGGGACGGATCTGCCTGGTCCGCCACACCTACCGCGACGGCTGGTTCCTGCCCGGAGGGCAGGTGAAACCGGGTGAGTCCCTGGTGGCGGCCATGGCCCGTGAGCTCCACGAGGAGACGGGGATATCCCTTCCGGAGAATCCCAAGCGTGTACTCGGGGTCTACTCGAGTTTCGCCGAGCACCGCAGTGACCACATCGTGGTGTTCGTGCTCGACGAGTGGGTCATGGAACCCTCCCGGTCGGGAGAAATCGCGGAGATCGGCTTCTTCGCCCCCGACGAACTCCCCGCCGGGACCTCGGCGGCCACCCGGAGGCGGATCAAGGAGTTCGTGACGGGGGTTCCCCCCGGGCATCGCTGGTAGGTCCGGCGGCCACGCGGAGGCGGATCAAGGAGTTCGTGACGGGGGTTCCCCCCGGGCATCGCTGGTAGGTCCGGCGGCGACAGACCCCCCGGAGCGGCGGCGGCGGTTCCAGCGGGCCACGGTGATCACGACCCAGCCGGCGGTCATCCCGACCGCCAGACCCACCCCGTTGTTGATCAGATCGGTCTTGTCGGCCTGGCGGGTGCTGCTGGCGAATCTCTGGGCCATCTCCAGGAAACCGCTGGCGCTGAACAGCACCAGGGTGATCATCAGGCTGCGCAGGTAACCGCGGGCCAGGATGGTGGCACTGAGTCCGAGGGTGCCCCAGACAACCAGATGGCCCATGTCGAGGATCCGTACCCGGGTGCTGCGACTGTTGTCCGAAACCGGGGCGATCAGCGACTCGAGTATGTGGGGAAGACGGTCGGAGAGGGTGAGAACGGCGACCACCCCCACGGCGAGGGTGATGAGGGCCAGCCCGACGACGTCGCGGCGTTCGAGCGTCCAGGGCCGGGGCGGAGCCAGCAGGCCCTTCTCCCGGGAGGGAGGGGGCAGCCAGCGCTCGAGGTTCAAGAACTCCCCGGTGACGCCCCGCCGTCGGAGCGGGCTTCGTCGATGGCCTGGGCCAGGGTGTTCCAGGCCAGGGTGGCGCACTTGATGCGGACCGGGAACTTCACCACACCCCGGAGGGCCTCGAGGTCACCGAGTCTGACCCCGTCGGGAGCTGCCGGGGCGTCTCCGGTGGAGTCGGTGCCGGGCTCGCCTTCGCCGCCTATCTCGTTCTCGTGGATGGACATCATGGACTTGAAGGCCCGGGTCAGTTCGGAGATCTCCGTGAAGGTCCTGCCCTTGATGGCGTTGGTCATCATCGAGGCCGAGGCCTGGCTGATCGAGCATCCCTGGCCGTCGATGCGCACATCGGTGACCTTCTCGCCGTCGGTGTCGACGTAGACGGTGATCTCGTCGCCGCAGAGGGGATTGAAGCCCTCGACCTTGTGGGCGGGGGGAACCTCGAGCTGCCCCCGGTTGCGGGGGGTCCGGTAGTGGTCGAGGATGATCTCGCGGTAGAGGTCTTCGAGTCCGGACATCCGGTGGCTCCTCCGGTGGGTCAGAAGGCGAAAAACTCGCCGGCGTCGACGAGGGCGTCGGCCAGGGCGTCGACGTCGGACTCGTCGTTGTAAACGTACAGGGAGGCCCGGGCGGTGGCACCCACGCCCAGCACCCTCATGAGGGGCTTGGCGCAGTGGTGGCCGGGACGGACGCAGACGTTGTGCTGGTCGAGAACCTGGGACAGGTCGTGGGGGTGGACCCCCGCCAGGTCCAGGGACAGGACCCCACCGCGGTCGGCGGGTTCGGAGGGCCCGTGGATCGTGAGCCTCTCGCCGAGGCGCTCGGTGAGGGTGCGCAGGGCGTAGGCGGTGAGGCTCACCTCGTGACGCCTCACCCGGTCCATCCCCAGCTCGCCGAGGTAGTCGACGGCGGCGGCCAGGCCCACGATCTCGGTGATGGGAGGGGTTCCGGCCTCGAACTTGGCGGGGATGGCATCGGCCCGGAATCCCTCCTGGGTGACATCGAGGATCATGCCGCCACCGCCCAGGAAGGGGGGCATGTCGTCGAGGAGTTCACTGCGGCCCCAGAGCACACCGACCCCGGTTGGGCCCAGCATCTTGTGTCCGGAGAAGGCGATGAAGTCGGCGTCGAGGCTGGATACGTCGGTCGGCAGGTGAGGCACGTACTGGCAGGCGTCGAGCATGACCAGGGCCCCGGCGGCACGAGCCGCGGCGATCATCGCATCCAGTGGGGGAATCGTGCCCAGCACGTTGGACATGGCGGTCACCGACATCATGGCCGCCCCGTCGAGGAGTCGGTCCAGCTCGGTGAGATCCAGGTACCCGTCGGCCCGGACGGGGATCCAGCGGATCTCGAATCCCTTCTCCGCCGCCAGGATCTGCCAGGGGACGATGTTGGCGTGGTGCTCCATCTGGGTCAGGACCACCGCGTCGCCCGGGCCCAGATTGGCCCCGCCCCACGACCGGGCCACCAGGTTCAGGGCCTCGGTGGCGTTCTTGGTGAAGATGATCTCCTCGGGTCGGGGGGCACCTATGAACCCGGCCACGGTCCGGCGGCCGGCCTCCATGATGTTGGTGGCGGCCTCCGCTATCCGGTACACCCCCCGATGGACGTTGGCGTAGGTGGTCTCGTAGAAATCCGACATGGCCTCGACCACCTGGCGGGGTTTCTGGGACGAGGCGGCGGAGTCCAGGAAGACGAGGGGCCGGTCGGGATCGCAGCAGCGGTCGAAGATCGGGAAGTCGGCCTTGACCGCCGCCACGTCCAGCTCGGCGGCGGTGGTCATCGCCAGGCCTCGTAACCCTCGGTCTCGACCCGGGTGGCCAGCTCGGGGCCCCCGCTCTGCACGATCCGGCCGTCGATGAGGATGTGGACCCGGTCGGGTTCGAGCTCGTCGAGCAGCCTCTGGTAGTGGGTGATGAGAACCA
>DRKF01000259.1 GCA_011051915.1 Acidimicrobiales bacterium
GGTCATGGACCGCTGCCTGAAGATCGAACACGCCCGGTTCTGCGGTGGACTGCACCTGGCGGGTTTCGACACCGGGGTGGTCAACAGTCGCCGGGGCCCGATGATCTGAGAGGGGCCCGCTCCTCACCGGGAGCGGGGATCGCCGCTGCCTGCTCGCGCTCGGACGGTCCGCCCCACACGGGCGCGGCCTCTCAGCTCCCGGCCAGATCGGTGATGCCGGTGAACCCGGAGGGTTCGTGGGGGCCCAGAACGAGCTGCTCGAGGATCCCGGTGCCGACACGGTCGCCCATGGTGGCCCGCACCAGGGTCTGGACGTGGAAGTTCTCCACCCGGGCGGGGTCCGTGGCGTCATCCCCGTCGAGACGCCAACGGTCGCCGGTCACCGAGAGCTCCCCCTGCCACAGCCCGTGGGCCCGGGTGGGGTGGAAGTAGCCCAGCCCCTTCATCTGGAAGCGCCGGAGAGGCTCGAGGTCGATGACGGTCTCGTCGGTCACGATCCCGGTGTGATCGGGACGGGGCGTGAGCCTCATCCGGGCCTCTCTCATCCAGCGGGTCCCGGGTTGCCACTCGACGTCGATCCGGGCGTCGGCCATCGGATCGATCCGGGATTCGGGTCCCACGACGGGCTCGGCCGGACCGGCTAGGACCGGGGTCACGGCACCGAAGGAGTGCCAGGCCTGCCCGACCCGGTCCTGCTGGGTGTCCACGTGGACACAGACGTCATCGAAGTTGAGCGGCGCCCAGAGCCAGTGGAACTGAGGCGGCCGTGACGAGGGCGCCCCACCCTCGGGCTCGCCGACCCGGCGCACGCCCCAGGAGCGGTCACGGGTTCCCCGGTACCGCGACCGGTCCAGTTCCAGGGTCCGCCCGTCGACATCGAGGGTCCCGGACCACTCTCCCCACTGGGTGAACCGGGTGTAGTCCATGACCGTGCGCGGTGGGTCGACGATGTGGAAGTGGGGCTCCTCGACCGCCGCGGTCCGGGCACCGAACACCAGGGAGGCCGCCAGGCCGTGATCGTTGTCGCCCAGGTCGAACCGGAGTCGGCGCATCGGTTCCTCGACCGTGAGGCGGAAGGGGCCCACCTCGGTGACACCGGGGTCGGCGGGAGCCCGGCCCGAGGCGAACACCGAGATCTGTTCTCCCGCGGTGACGACGGAGAGAGCGGCGTCTATGACCCTCCGGTTCGGGTAGAGGCCCATGGCCGCGGCGAAGTAGACGTCGCCGTCGGGGTCGTAGCCGTTGAAGAAGTACCGGTCGTAGCGATTCAGGTTGCCGTCGACGGGGTGGGCGATCGGCCGGGCCGTCTGGTGGACGGGGTAGTCGTCGAAGGGGCTGAGCATCTGATGTCCTGTGGGTTGGGTACCTTCGGGATCGTGCCGGCCCCTCCGAACCCGACCAACAGCATCGTGGTGTCGGTCGTGATGGCTGTTCTGTCCGTGGTCGTGTGGGCCGGTCCGGTCGCCGCCGCCCAGACTGACACCGAAGGAGCCGCTCCGACCACTCCGGCCCTGGTGGGGGTGATCGCCTCGGGTGAAGGGGGCTACTGGCTGATCGACTCGCGCGGTGAGGTGGAGGTCGTGGGGCAGGCTCCCGCTCCGCCCCCGCCGGTCGCGATCGGGGAACTCAGCGTGGTGTCGGTGCTGGGCTCCGATCCGGCCGGGCCCGTGGTGCTGGTACTCGAGGACGGATCGGAGGTCACCCTCGTGGCGTCGGCCCCCGATGCCGGGGATGGGGATCCGGCCGGGGGTGCATCGAGCGAGCCTCCTGCCGGTGCTCTGAGCGGGCTGATCGCGTCGATCCTCATCGAGGAAGGTTCCGATGTGGCCCTGGTTCCGGCGTGCGCCGGTCGCCTGGCGGTGGGGTTTCAGGCCGGTCAGGTGCTGATGGCCGGGGTTCCCTGGCAGGATCTGCCCGGGGCGGTGGGGGCCGTGTCATCGGGTCGTCTGGGGGGTGTGGTCGTGATGGGGCGGCCCGATGCCTCCGTCGCCGATTTCCTGACCGTCCTGCATTCGGCCGGCGAGGTGCCCGTCCTGGTGGCGGTGGACGAGGAGGGGGGAAGGGTGCAGCGCCTGCGCGATGTCATCGGGCGCCTTCCCGACGCCGCCTCCCAGGCCGAGGAGAACACCCCCGAGGAGTTGCGGGCCATGGTGGCCGATCACGCCCGGGCGATGGCCGGGCTCGGTCTGGACATGGATTTCGCCCCGGTGATCGATGTCGGTGGTGGTCCCGGGATCGGCGACCGGGCCTATTCCGACGACCCGGTTCTGGTCGCCGAGTACGGGATGGCGTTCGTCGACGGCCTCTCCGCCGCGGGGATCACCGGGGTGGTGAAGCACTTCCCGGGACATGGCCGGGCCTCGGCGGACTCCCATCTCCGGCTGCCGACCACCCCTCCACTGGAGGAGATGCTGGCCGTGGACCTCGAACCCTTCCGTCGGGCCATCGAGGCCGGTGTACCGGCCATCATGGTCGGACACCTCGACGTGCCCGGGCTCACCGACGGGCGCCCGGCCAGCCTCTCGGCGGAGGCCATCGACGGTCTGCTGCGTGACCAGCTCGGCTTCGACGGCCTGGTGATAACCGATTCCCTGGACATGGGGGCGGTCACGGCGCGGTGGTCCACGCCCGAGGCGGTGCTGGCCGCTCTCGGGGCCGGGGCCGACATCGCTCTGCTCGGCGACACCACCGAACTCGACGAGGTCCACTCGGCCGTGGTGGCCGCCGTCGAGTCGGGGGAGCTGGCCCCGGCCCGACTGGCGGAGGCGACCGCCCGGGTGTTGAGGATCAAGGGGCTCGATCCCTGCACCCTTGCGCTGTGAGCCGTGGCGCCCCGAAGCGCCGTGCCATGAATCACGGCCATGAGATGTGGCCGGTGAATGGCGGGAACCCCGCCGGGGAACCGGCCGTGGCTACTCGAAGACCACCACGCTGCGGGCCACGGTTCCGCCCTTCATGGCCGCGAACCCCTCGTTGATCTCCTCGAGGGGAATTCGGGCCGACACCATCTCGTCGAGCATCAACCTGCCGTCGAGGTACATGTCGACCAGGCGGGCCATGTCGGTGCGGAACTGGTTGGAACCCATGTTGGAGCCGATCATCTTCTTCTCGAAGAGGAACTGGACCCCGGGGATCTCGACGTTGACGCCGATGGGGATCATGCCGATGATCACCGCGGCGCCACCGTTGCGGATCATGCCGAACGCCTGCTCGGCGGTGGCCTTGAGGCCGATGGCCTCGAAGGAGTAGTGGACCCCGCCCCCCGTCATCTCCAGCACGGCCATCACGGGATCGGTCTCCCCGGCGTTGACGGTGTCGGTGGCACCCATCTGACGGGCGATCTCCAACTTCGAGTCGACCATGTCGATGGCGATGATCCGACCGGCACCGGCGATTCTCGCCCCCTGGATGGCGGCCAGGCCGATTCCACCGCACCCGACCACGGCGACGGTCTCCCCGGGGCGGACCCCGGCGGTGCGGAACACGGCTCCGGTACCGGTCAGCACCCCGCAGCCGATCAGGGCGGCCCGGTCCAGGGGCATGTCCTTGCGGATCTTCACGATGGCGTGCTCGTGGACGAGCATCATCTCGGCGAAGGAACTGAGGTTCAGGAACTGGTATGCGGGTTCACCGTCGATGGTCAGGCGGGGTTCCTCGTCGGCTCCCCGGTTGCACTCGACGTCCTTGCCGCTGCACAGGGCCGGACGACCCTCCAGGCAGTACGAGCAGTGACCGCAGAACACCGACAGACAGGTGATCACGTGGTCGCCCGGCTCGACGTAGTTCACATCGGAGCCCACGGCCTCGACCACTCCGGCGGACTCGTGGCCCAGCACGGCGGGGGTCATGTAGGGATACTTGCCCTCTATGAAGTGGAGGTCGGAGTGGCAGAGCCCGGCGGCCACGGTCCGGATGAGGACCTCCCGGGGCCCGGGAGTGCCTATGGCGACCTCCTCGATCTCCAGTTCGCCCGGAATGGTCTTGAGAACGGCTGCCTTCATGGCTCCCCCTTGGTACGGCTGTTTCCACGGCCCGGTAGCGGCGACCCCGATGCTACGCGGACGGGCCCGGGGGTGTGACATCCACGGGACGCCGGGGGAGAGATCAGGGGCGCTCACCGATGAGATCGACCCGGTCCGCGAGGGAGTGATCTCCGAGGGACGACCTGCGTCAGGGGGAGGTGTCGGTGTGCCCTCTGCCGCGACGACATGGTGGCCCTGCGGGACAGGAGGGACGACCTGCGTCAGGGGGAGGTGTCGGTGTGCTGGTCGGTGGTCGGAGGCTGGGTGGGGGCGGTTCCGATGGCCCCGCTCAGGACCCCGGCCCAGATCTCCAGCCAGTCGTCCACCCGGTCGGGGAGGGTCATGGGATCGAGGGGGTCGGCCTCCACCCGGGTCTGGTAGCGGGCGTCCAGCTCGGTGTCGATCAGGTCGAAGCGGGCCGGCCATGAGCCCATGTCGTCACCGATGTCGAACTGGAACTCGGGGGTGACGATCTGGTCGACGAGGCGCCCCGCCGCCCTCCGGTTGTGTGTCCCCGTGATGACCCCGGCGTAGAACGGCACGGCGACGCATCCGTCGTCGATCACCTGGGTCTCCAGTCGGTCCGGAGGTCGGAACCGGAGTCGGGCGGTGACAACGGGCATCCGGTCGGAGGCCACGACCGCCGTTCTGGTGCCCTCTACGGAGCCCTCGGTGAACTGCTCGAAGTAGGCCTCCCGCCAGGTCGGGGTGACCAGCATGCCGTTGGCGACCAGCCCGGCGAGGACGTCGGTCCAGGGTTCGGGCCCGTCCAGGGGGTAGCGATTCTCCAGCATGGCCAGGAAGTAGACACCCATCGGATCGGTGTTGGGGTCGGGGACGACGAGCTGGTCGATGAACCGGGGGTCGGTGAAGTCACCGATTCCGGTCGGGGTGTCCGAAGGGGGTGCGTTGACGATCACCGCCCCCTCGGGGAGCTCCTCGGCGGGGGGATTGAAGTCGTCCTCGAACTCCTCCACGACCTCGGGGGGTTGGTAGTAGTCGATGTCGATGTTGAGACAGACGTCGAGAACGCTCACCGGTGTCAGCACGTCCTCGGTCAGCATCAACCGTGGGTCCAGGCGGTCGGCGCCGATGGGGGTGTAGTTCTCCGTGGCGGCCTGTTCGACGATCTGGCGCACCTCGAGGGGGCCCAGCCCGACGACCACGTCGGCGACGGGATCCTGACGGGTTCGAAGCAGCAGTTGGGCCAGATCGGAGGCGCTGGCCTCCCGGGTGACCGACACCCGGAAGCCGGTGCGGGAGGTGAAGGCGTCGAGCTGATCCTGGGGCAGGCGGAAACCCTCGTAGGTGACCAGGCGGATCGTGTCGGCCTCACTGCCTCTGGCGGTGCCGCAGGCCGAGGCGAGGACGGCCAGCGACACCATGATCGCCACCAGGGGCACTCGGGTGCGGCTCATGGGCTCAGCGGGCCTCGCGGGGAGATCGGGGCGGGCGGGTGCCCTCGGACAGGGGGATGATGACCAGCACCGTTCCCCGGGCGACGGAGACCGAGGGAGGGGCCTGGGTGGGGCCGGCCGGTCCGACAACGTTACTCAGCCCCAGTGACGAATCCGCCGCGAGTTCGCCGTGGAGGAGGGGGTACCGCAGCCCGCTGGTGGTGACCCCCTCGGCGGGTCCCCCGAGGGCCAGCAGGGTCACCGTGTCACCGGGTCGGGCCGGGAGGGGCCTCGTACCCGTGCCGGGTCCGACCGGTATCACGATGGCGTCGGGGGTGACGATGACGGGGCCCAGTCGGTGGTAGCGGGCGGCGCCGAGAACGGCGAGGTTGCCGAGCAGGTGGTCCAGCCGGCCCCCTCCGGCCCCCAGCACCAGCACCGTGTGGGCCGATGCCGTA
>DRKF01000260.1 GCA_011051915.1 Acidimicrobiales bacterium
CCGTGCTCGGCCATGACCGCGGCCACGTGAGCGTGATGGTGTTGTACCGGTACGGGGCGAAGACTCCCACTCTGGTCGGCCCAGCGTCGGGTGCGGTAGCCGGGATGGGCGTCCACGGCCACCACCCGGGGCTCGACGCGGTACATGCGCTCGAAGTCGCCCAGGGACCGTTCGAAGGCCCTCAGGGTCTCCAGATCACCCATGTCACCGATGTGCTGACTGACCCAGGCGTGCTCTCCGTGGGCCACGCAGAAGGTGTTCTTGAGCTCACCGCCCACCCCCAGCGACGGGGGCACCGGATGAACGAGTCTGACCGGCATGGGGCAGTAGCCCCGGGAGCGACGCACCGGAAGCTCGCGGCCGGCGACGACCCTGACCACCGAGTCGTCGCAGGGCACGTGGATGGGGCGATCGTGGGTGAGGTACCCGTCGACCATCGCACCCAGCTTCTCCACCACCTCAGAGTCGAGGTGGCAGATGGGTTCACCGGAGCGGTTGCCACTGGTCATCACCAGCACCGGGGGAACCTCGGTGCGGTTCACCGGATCCCCACCCAGCAGCAGGTGGTGCAGCGGGGTGTAGGGAAGCATCACCCCCAGGAAGGGATCGCCCGGGGCCACGGCGGGGGCCACGGGGGCGTCCGGTTTGCGACGGGCCAGCACGATGGGCCGGGCCGGGGACGTGAGCAGTTCCACCTCACCGGGATCGAGGTGAACCAGACGGTGGGCGGTCTCCAGGTCGGCGGCCATCACCGCCAGGGGCTTGTCGGGACGGTGCTTGCGCCTCCGCAGTTCTCCCACCGCCGCTTCGGACCCGGCGTCGCAGACCAGGTGGAATCCGCCCAGCCCCTTCACGGCCAGGATCCGTCCGCCGCTCAGGGCCCGGCGGGCCGCGGCCAGGGCCGGTTCGGTACCTGAGGCCCGTTCGACGGCCTCGTCCCCCGCCGGGGAGCGGGACTCGAACACCAGGGTGGGACCGCAGTCGTGGCAGCAGATCGGCTGGGCATGGTGGCGGCGGTCACAGATGTCCTCGTACTCCGACCGGCAGGCGGGGCACATCGGAAACGCCGACATGGTGGTGTTGGGCCGGTCGTAGGGCAGGGTCTCGATGATCGTGAAACGGGGACCGCAGTTGGTGCATGTGATGAAGGGGTGCCGGTAGCGACGGTCGGAGGGGTCGTTCATCTCGGCCAGGCACTCGTCACAGACCGCCGTGTCGGGTGACACCAGCGTGGTGTGACCGGCCCGGACCTCGCTGGGCCGGATGGCGAACTCGGTTTCCCCCACGACGGGCACCGGCCTGGTGGCGACCGTCTCGATCCGGGACAGGGGCGGCGCGTCGGTCTGCAGGCGGGCCACGAACTCGTACACCGCGCCACCGGGTCCCTCGACCTCGATGAATACCCGGGCCGAGTCGTTGCCGACGTGCCCGGCCAGGCCCAGCTCGCGGGCCAGCCGGTAGACGAAGGGGCGGAAGCCCACGCCCTGGACCACCCCGCGCACATCGAGCGCCAGGCGTTCCCGGGTGTCGATCACGGCCTCGGCCTCGGTCCTGGCGGTTGGGCGTTCACGGCTCCAGCCTCCAGATCATCACCCGGTTGTTGCCCGAGTCGGCCACCGCCAGGCGGTCGCGGTGCAGGGAGATCCCGTAGGGCCAGCAGAGGGTGTCGCGCTCGACCATCTTCCAGCGGTTCTCGCCGTTGCTCTCGAAATCGGGTTGAGCCAGCACGGTGTCGGCCGGCACACCGGACTCCTCGGGCACCCGGTCCCACAGCAGGATCCGATTGTTGGCGGTGTCGGCCACCGCCATGCGTCCCCCGTCGATGTCGACGGCGTAGGGAAACCTCAGAGCGGTGGCACTCTGCGGACCGTAGGGGAACTCTCCGGCGGTCTCGAAGTCGGTCTGACCCAGCACGAGGTCGGCGTCGACGTCGGCGGTGGGTGCCGGTCGCCAGCCCAGGATGCGGTGGTTCCCGGCATCGGACACGAACAGGAAGTCGCCGGTTCCGGCCATGTCGTGGGGCCAGCGGTAGCCCCGCGGACCAACCGCCCCCCGGTTCTCGACCCTCTGGGTGAACTCGTCCTGGCCCATGAGCAGGTCCGGTACCCGCCCCGGTTCGGGCAGGCCATCCCACGCCAGGATCCTGCGGTTGCCGGTATCGGCGACGAACAGGCGCCCGTCGATCATCGCCAGACCGAAGGGCCAGTACATGGTGAGGGGGCCACACTCACCCCCCGAGTTCTCCTCCACCACGGTGGCGTCGGGCTGACCGATGATGTGATCGGGTGCCCGATCGGTCTGCGTGGGGACCTCGTCCCAGATCAGCAGGCGATGGTTCCAGGCGTCGGCTATGACCAGGCGTCCCTCGTGGATCACTATGCCCGTCGGCAGCCGCATGCCCTTCTCGGGACCCCGTCCCGCCGCCTGGGCCCCCTCGGTGCGGAAATCGGGTTGTCCGAGGACCACATCGGCGGACCGGAAATCGGCATTGGGCACCCCGTGCCATATCAGGACCCGGTGGTTCCCGGTGTCGGCCACGACGAGGAGGTCGTCGTCGAGCCACACCCCTCGGGGGGCGTAGAGCTGGTCGGCGGTGGGATTGGCGGCGGGCAGAGCCAGCCCTCCGGGGGCGTCGGCACCAACCCACAGCTCGGGCACCGGACCGGTCGTCACCTCAGTTGGCACGGACCCAGACCCTGGCGTCGTCGATCCGCAACGGGATCTGCTCCAGTTGGGCACCGGGGGCCGAGAGGCATTCCCCCGACCCGACGTCGAAGGTGAACCCGTGCCACGGACAGGTGAGTACCCCGTCCTCGAGCATCCCCCCGTCGAGGCTCCTGCCCTGGTGGACGCACTCGTTGCGGAAGGCGGCGACCCGACCGCCGTGATTCACCAGGATGTAGCACTCTCCGTCGACCTCCCAGCGGTGGGGCCGGTCACCGGTGAGTTCGGCCACGAAGGGGCCCCGTACCCAGCCCGAGTCGATTCGGCCCAGTCCCTCCAGGGGAATGAAGGCAGCCGTGGGTTCGTCATCGAGCACCTCCACGGCGGAGATCTCCTCAACCCCCTCGATGAGCGCCTCGGCCACCATCTCGGTCAGGGTCACCGCCGACATCGAACAACCCGAACAGGCCCCGTGCAGTCGCACGAACCCGATCCCGCCCTCGATACGCACCAGCTCGACGTCGCCCCCGTGGGACTGGAGATAGGGGCGGACCGTCTCCAGAGCTTCCAGGGCCCGGGTGGCCGGGTCGGCCCGGATGATTCCGTGGAGGGTGAACAGGGCCCTGACGTGGGGATCGTCGACCAGGCCGAACAGCAGTTCCCGTCCGGCCGGGTCGTTCTTGAGGGTGCGGACGATGGTCACCAGACCGTCCCGGTGAAATGCCTCCACGGCGTCCTTGAGGGCCAGGGCCGGACCGCGGGCGTCGTCGTCGAGTGCCGTCACCCGGGCCAGGGCTTCGTCCACCGCCCCGGCCAGGGCCTCGAAGCCGGGTTGCTCCGGGGACGGGCCGGTGTCAGGGGGAGCAGCGGTGTCGGTCATGGCCTCAGCGATCCTGTCGGGCCAGGGACTCCTGGCGGGCTATCTCATCGAGGATGGATCGAACCGAGCGCACCGATTCGTCCTCCTCGAACTCCTCGAACATGGATCGGGCCTCGTGCAGCTTGGCCTTGGCGTGGTCGAACACGCCCAGATGGGCCAGAGCATTCCCCTGGTTGGCCAGCACACGCGCCCTCCCGAGAGGATCGCTGTCGCGGCCCCGGGCCTGGAGTACCGCCTCGTAGAGCTCGACCGCCTCGACGATGTTGTCCGCCTGGTGGGTGGAGGGCATGTACACGAGAGCATTGGCCAGGTTGACCTGGGTGCTGGCCCACTTCTCGGGGTGGGTCTCGGGACCGAAGACCTCGAGGGCCTGGCGCAGAGACTGGACCGCCACACCGATGCGAAGCTGCTCGCCGGCCTCCTGCATAGGGCTCAGGAGATAGGCCAGGCCCAGGTTGGCGTGGGCGGTGGCGAACAACTCGGGATCGTCCTCGGGTTCGATCAGACCCAGGGCCGAGGTGTAGTGACGGACGGCGTTGGCCATGAGCCGCGGAGCGGCCTCCGACATCTCCTGGAAGGCCTGGCCACAGCCGACGTGGATCTCGGCCCGGGTGCGGTCCAGGTCGGTGCCCTCGAGAAGGTCCAGGGCCGCCTGGAATGTCGTCACCGCCTTCTTGAGCCCACCCTGGTCGGCCTGGGCCTCGGCCAGGGTGCCCAGGAACTGTCCGGCCAGCGCGGCCGAGGCCGGACGGGCGGCGAGAGCGGCGGCGTCCAGTTCCTCGATCGCGGTACCCAGGTCGTGGATCTCGGCTGCGGCACCCGCCCGGGCCCCGTGGGCCAGGGCCGCGAACTCGCCGTCGGCGGCAGCGGCATCGGGGGGAGTGTCGGCCAGTCCGGTGGAGAAGGCGATCACCTCGAGGTGGGTGGCCAGCACACCCTCGAGGGCCCCTCGGAGTTCGGTGAGAAGACCTTCGTCGGGTTCCAGCACGAACCGGTTCAGGCGAGTGATCAGATCATCGCCGTCCAGGAGCGACAGGGCTCCTGCGGCATCGCCGGCGAGGGCCCGCCGGTAGAACTCGAGCCCCGGCGGAAAGCTCTCGGGACGGCGGCCCGCCGCCAGCGTCTCCCGGATCTCGTCGTGCCCCTGGCCGGGAGGGATCAGGAGGAACCCGGCGGGGAGTTCGAACACCCCCACGGGCTGGGGTCGGGAGATGTCCTGGTCATTCCATGCCATGTACGGGACCTCGTATGTCTCTCTCTGCCGCTCGCCTTATCCACGATGCCGCGACGGTGGCCTTACGTTCGGTGCGGTAGGTGTTGATGGTGCGGACAACCACCTCGTCGTCGAAGAACACGGCCAGGTCGACCCGCCACTGTCCTCGCTCTGGTTCGACATAGGTCTCCACCGCGGTCGCCCGGGACTCGCTGTCGCCGCCCTCATCGATCCTCGGGGTGTCCTGGGAATCAGACATCGGACCTACCCCGACCGCGGGACGCGCGGCTTTCTCCCGAATCGGGAGCCAGGGATACCCGCAGGACCCCGTTGGCCTGGTCCCAGAAGGCCGATCGGCGACCGGAGGAGAAGTCCCGCGGCAGGCTCTCGAGTACCAGGGCGCTGCGGTCACCGGCCAGGTTCCGCTGCTTGAGCAGCAGCCCCCCACCGGCGGTGCTGTGCAGCGGCATCACCCACAACTCGGTGTCACGGGGCACGGCGACAAGGGCATCGCCCCCGAAGTGCCGTGCGGCGAGCTCGGCTCCCATGCGCAGATAGCCGTCGGCGGTCAGTTCGACCTCGAAGACGTCCTCGCCGAGGCCGGCGACCCGCGGATCCTGCCCACCGGTCGGAGCCCGGCCCGGGCCGGCGGTGTCAGCCGGTCTCGACATCGGCCGGCTCCTCCCAGAGCCGCCTCACCATGGCCGCCACCCTGCCCATGGAGTCGGCCACCCTCGGGGTCAGTTCGACACCGGGGGTGACATCGGCGGCCTCGATGAGGAACACGGTGATCTCCTCGGGGTACTCGTCCTTCAGGAGCCAGTGAGCGAATGCCAGAGCATGATCCCACCGAAACTGGTGGGTGTGAAGGCCCTCGAGGGGAGGGAGCTGCTCCAGCTCGGCCGCGGGCACCTCGAAGATCGTCCCCGGTTCGGAACCGGTGGCGGCAGCGTCGATGATCACCACCCGATCGGCTCCCTGCATCTTGAAGGCCACGTCCATACCGGCCGTGCCCCCATCGACGAGGGTGACGTGATCGGGAACGCCTTCGTCCCAGAGGTGGCGAATGAGGATCGGACCCACCCCGTCGTCCCCCCGGAGCAGGTTGCCGCAACCGATGATCACGGTCCTGCCCATGGGGGTCTCCAAAGCGGGGTCAGACGTCGCCGTTGATGACGAAACGGGAGAGCTCCTTGCCCGTCCGACCGTCGTAGGCGTGGACGGTGCACACCAGGCAGGAGTCGAAGCTTCGGGCCACATGGCCCAACTCGACGGGATCGGACGGGTCGGCGATGGGAGCTCCGACCATGGCCTGCTCCATCGGCCCGAGTACCCCTTCGGCATCGCGAGGCCCGATGTTCCACGCCGTGGGGGTGACCACCTGGTAGTTGGCGATCTTGCCGTCCTCGATCACGATCCAGTCGGCCAGCGCCCCCCGGGCGGCCTCGGTGGCGCCGAAACCCTTCCCCTCGGCGTGTTCGACGGGCTTGGAGTAGAAGCTCTCGCTCAACTCCAGCTTCGAGAGCCAGTCCATGACCCACTTGTAGTACTTGGGTCCCTCGTGCATACGGGCCATCTGGCGCACGAACACCGAGGGCCCCTTCTTCTGGTGGATGTCGAGGAACAGGTTGTCGTCGTCCTGGTGGGCACCGGCGTTGGGAGCAGCGGCGGCCATGCGACGGGCCAGGGGGCCGGTCTCCAGCGGAACGTGACCCAGACCCGGCACGTCGTACCGAGGCGACTTGGCCCAGGAGTACTTTCCGTCCTTGCGTCCGGCCTCGGGATCGACCGGTACCGTCTCCCCCTCGAAGGGATGGCGGGCCGTGGAGCCCTGGTAGAAGGAGTGGGCCACGTCCTCCCGGACATTCGCCTGGTCGAACTCGTAGAAGTTCCCCTCGGCGAAGATTCCCGAACGGTTGATCAGAGCGGCGTTGCGGCCGTCGATGTCGGGGTTGGTGTACAACGAGGGCTCGAAATAGGTGCCGGTGGCGATGAAGTTGCCCGGTCCGACTCCGTAGGTGTCGAGCCCCACGTCGAGGGCGTAACGAATGAAGAACCCGCAGTCACTGTTGTGCTGTGACTCGTTCTCATCCACCCACTCGAGCATGTCCTCCCAGGTTTCGATCTCCAACCAACGATCGACCGAGCAACCCAACCACTGGGCCTCGAGCCAATTGTCCTTCCAGTGTTCGAGGATCGCCACCGCCCGGGTGACATCGGAGAGGGTGGGAGCGCACATCACCCCACCGGGGACCATGAAGCTGGAATGGGGCCACTGGCCACCGAACAGGGCGTAGACCTCCACGGGCTTGTTGGAGAGTACGACCCCCTTCTGGTAGCTCTCTCCCACATAGGGAGCGAAGCGCCTGACGGCCTCCTCGTACAGGGGTGACTTGGCGTACTTCTTGTTCGTCAGGTCGATGGCGAACAGGGCGTAGAAGTACCGGGGGATGCTCTGGAGGGTCTCACACGCCTGGGCGATGTTGCGCACCAGGGTGGCGTTGGCCGGCATCTCGGTTCGCCATGCCACGTCGAGGGCGTAGGCGGACTTGTAGAGGTGGCTGCCACCGCAGATACCGCAGATACGTGGACAGACGATGAGACCGGCCTGAGGGTCCTTGCCCCGCAGGATCATCTCGAAGCCACGGAACATCGCCGCCTCGGTCCACGCCGAGGAGACGACTCCGTCCTCGATGGTGACCCTGACGTCGAGGTCTCCCTCCACCCGGCCCAGCGGACTGACATGTAGATCGATGGTGCTCATGATTGGTGTGCCTTTCTCGTCTCAGCCGGGGCTCAGACGACGAACATGTCTTCTTTGGACCACTGGGGGGCAGCCACCCGGGCGGCGGCGGCGTGGGCCATGTAGGTGAGATGGTCGGATCCCTCGGGGACCTCCTTGGGTATGACCCCGCTGACCTTCTGGGTCTTGAACACGGTCCCGGGACTGAGGTCGAAGAACGGGAACTCCGGTTCGGTGCATCCCAGACACGGCATACCGGCCCGGGTCTTCGAACTCTGGCGGTTCCACAGGATCCGGTTGCAGGGCGAATGGGTCATCGGACCCCGGCAGCCGAACTCGTAGAACAGACAACCGGTGCGGGTGCCCTCACCGAAGGACATGGTCGACTGCTTGTACTCGAAGAACTGGACCCGGGTGCAGCCGGTCTGGGTGAAGGTCTTGAAGAAGGTCTCCGGACGGTGGAGCTCGTCGAGGGTGATGTCGCCGGCCCGGCCGGTGGCCAGGGCCACGAGTATCTGGGAGATCCAGTCGGGGTGGGCGGGGCATCCCGGGATGTTGATGACCGGAAGACCGGCCTTGGACACGAAGTCGGGGCCGAGGAACCCGCCCTTGTCGCGCTTGAGGAACTGCAGACCCGTCGACTCACTGGGGTTGGGGGCGGCGGCGGGGATACCTCCCCAGCAGGCGCAGTCGCCGATGGCCACCACGATCCCGGCCTGGGCGGCGAGATCGGTCACCCAGTCCTTCATGGGTCGGTCGGCGAACATGTCGAAGCGGCCGGTGCCGTTCGGACCCTCGATGACGGTGCCCTCGAAGACGAACACGTCGAGGTCGCGTGTGCCGTCGGCGCAGTCCTTGAAGATCTTCTGGGCCTGATCACCCAGCTCCATCCCCAACGACGGGTGCCAGAGGATGTCCAACCCGAAATCGACGATGAGGTCGACCACGTTGGGTTCCTCGGCGTTGAGGAACGACATCGTGTTGCCGCTGCACGCTCCCCCCTGCAGCCATAGCACTGAAGCCATATCTACCTCCTGTTGACAGAGTGTTCGGGGGTCACGTTCGTGACCCGATTCGTGCCGTTGGTCCGGGCCGCGGTGTCTTGGTCGCCGGGTCCGAAACGGGTGCTGGACAGCTCGGGCACCGGTTCAGCTTCCGGTCCGGCCGGAGTTGAGGGACCGACCCAGCGCACGGGAGATCTCCACCAGGAAACCCATTCCCCGTTGGACGTCGGGGTCCTTGAGGGCCTTGAGAGCCCCGAACGCCCCCTTGACCACGGTCTTGTTCTCCTCGGCCCGGTTCGCTCCCTCGACGGCGGCGTCGGCAGCCGTGGAGAGCAGCTGTACGACCTCGGGCCGTAGCATCTCGGACTCGAGAATCCCGTCGATGAAGGGTTGGGCCTCGGCCAGGGAGGCGGTGAGACGGGTGAGCTGGCCGAGATTCCCGATCAGTTCGCCCACCGCCGAGGCGTCCGGGGCGCCCTCCAGATCTCTCATCTCGTTGAGACCGTCGGCCATCGAATCGGCGATGGTGTCGCCCCGGCGGAACAACCCGTCCAGACCGGTGACCAGCACCGAGAGCAGTTCGGCGTTGTCGAGCAGGGTGATGATCGAGGCGGCGACGGCTGGATCGTTCAGCCGGTCGACCACGGCGTCCACGGGCTCATGGGTAAGCGAACCGTTGGAACTCACTTGATTCCCCCTGCAGATCTCGAATCCGGGCCGAGAGACCCCCCAACCCCTTCCAAGAGCCAAGGTAGGACGATGTGCGCACCCTGGCTATCCCCATTACGCTGTTCCTATCCGTGTGACGCAGGACACAGCACGAATAGATCCAGACCACGTAGGTGAACTATCCAATTTACGATCCCGATATCCACGTTCCGCACCACCACACTTGCGAAACCGGTTCGACTCCTGATCAGTTTCCGGGTCGACCCGCCGACCCGGTGATCACTGTCGACCCACCGAAGGACCGGTACCACCGCCCCGCCTGCCCCCCGGCGCGGCGATCGGTCGGCGGCACCCCGATGGGGCCGAGGGCGGTCCGATGGAACTGAAGCGCCTGCGCTCCATCGACACGTCCAGCCTCAAGGACCGGGTACGGCCGAGGGTTCGATCCCGGGGTATCCCCCCGGCCCTGATCGATCACCCTCTGTTGGACACCGACGACGTCGCCGAGGCCCAGGCGTCCCTGCGGACCCTCCTCGGATCGGTGAGAATCGAGCCCCACCCCGACCACGTCGATCGTTTCCACGCCAGTGCCAATGCGGTGATGTTCCGGGACATCGCCCTGGCCTATGTCGACTTCGTGGCGCCGGTACGGATCACATCTCTCGGCGGGCCCTCCGATCAACTGGTCCTCATGCCTCTCAACGGCTCGTCCCAGGTGATATCGGGCTACATGAGTACCCAGGCCACGACCATCCGAGC
>DRKF01000261.1 GCA_011051915.1 Acidimicrobiales bacterium
GCCGGATGCGCCTCGGCCGACGAGCTGCTGACCGAGACCAGCGGGCTGATCTCCGACCTCTACGGCCCCGGCTACACCTCGGACTGCCTGGCCGGCACCTTCGCCACCTTCGGGGGCACCGAATGGCAGCAGTGGCTGAGCATCTCCCTCACGGCCCAGACCGTCGAGGACGTCGACAGCCTCTTCTTCAGCCTCAACCCCTCCTGCTTCTCCTGAGCAGCGGCAGGCAGGTGAGATCCGAACAGACGTCAGCGGAAACGAGAATCGGGGATACTGAACCGGTGAAGTCCCACACCGCCAACAGTGAATCCGATCCCATCGAGAAGCTGAGGGCCCTCTGTTCACAGGTGACGGAGTCGGCGACCCAACAGGTCGCCGGCTCCGTCGCCGCGGTGGCCTCCCAACTCGCCGAACCCCTCAGGGTCGTGGTGGCCGGTGGAGTCAGCTCGGGGAAGTCCACCCTGGTGAACGCCCTCATCGGCAGGAGGGTGGCCGCGGTCGACGCCGGTGAGTGCACCCGGGTCGTGACCGAGTTCCGTTACGGACACCAGGAGACCGCCACCGCCGTCGATCTCGACGGTGCCGAACACCGGATAGCTTTCGACGGGCACGTCCTCCCCGCCGAGCTGCCGGTACCGGTGGACCGGGTCGACAGGATCATCGTCCGCCTCAGCAACGCCCTGCTCCAGCAGATCACCATCGTCGACACACCGGGTGTGAACACGGTGACCGTCGAGAACCAGACCGCCGCCGAGCGGGCCCTGGGTGTGCAGACCACCACCGCCATGGCCGGGGCCGAGGCGGTGCTGTTCCTGACTCCCCACGCCCGCGAGGCGGAGGCGGCGATTCTCGAACGTATCGCCGATCTGGGTCGGGACACCGGCTTCTCATCGGGGAACTGCATCGCGGTGCTCTCCAAGGTCGATCTGCTGGCCACCGAGGGCGATCCGATGGCGATCGCCGCCCGCCTGGTGGACACGACCCGGGAACGACTCGACGGTCTGGTGGGCGACGTGGTGCCCCTGGTGGGGCTCCTGGCCGAGACGGTGGAAGCGGCCCGATTCACCGAGCGTGACGCCGCCACCGTGGCCGCCCTGGCGGCGGTCGATGACGATCTGGACCGCGAGGACATGCTCCTCACCGCCCAGGACCTCCTCGGATGGCCCGGCCTGGAGTGCGACGAGGAGGACCGGCGAAGGCTCCTCGACCGCCTCGGACTGTACGGAATCCGTACCGCCATCGAGCTTCACGACGACGGCGTCAGCGGAGCGGCCCAACTCGCCGCCCGGCTCGTTGACCGCAGTGGCTTCGCCCTCCTCCGTCAGCTACTGGTGGAGAGGTTCGCCGAGCGATCACGCGTGCTCAAGGCCCACCGGGCGATCGAGGACCTGCGGCGAATCTCCTACGCGGCCGGCAGCGACGGGCGCCGTCTGAGGCGCCGTATCGAGAGGATCGAGCTGGACCCTTCGATGATCGAGCTCGGCCTGATCGACAGCCTGAGGATCTTCGGCAGCGCCGATGTACACATGCCTCACGAACTCAAGGAGGACCTCGACCGTCTGTCCGCCTCGGTCGACACCCGGGCCCGACTCGGAGTAACCGAGGGAGAGGATCTGGCGGCGGCCGCCCTGGCCGCCATCGGTCGGTGGAGTGAATGGTCCGGCGACCCGCGGCGCTCCCCCGAGGAGGCCAATGCCGCCCACAGTGTGCGGCGTGTGCTCGAACAGATCTGGCACGAGACCCAGGAGTCGAAGTCGTGAACCCGTCCCCTGATCCCGAGGGCCCACCCGACCACCCACCACGCCCGACCCGACCACCCCGGGGAGAAGCCCCACCCGACCACCCACCACGCCCGACCCGACCACCCCGGGGAGACCGGGGCGGTGCGGTCCGGCACGCCCGCGATCCCGAACAGATCATCAAGCAGACCCAGGCACTGGCCAATGCCGTTCACACCGAACTGAGGAAGCTCGATCTTCCCGGCAGCGAGAGCATCGAACAGGAGGCCCGGAGGTGGGCCGACGACACGGTCACGGTGGTGGTGGCCGGTGAGGTCAAGAGGGGCAAGAGCAGCCTCATCAACGCCCTCCTGGGTTCGGACATCCTGCCCGTGGACGTGGACATTGCCACGGCCGTGCCCATCGCCGTGACCCGGCGGGAGGAGGGGGTGAGGGTCACCGTCACCCGCTTCGCCAACGGTGAGTCACACCGGGAGGAGATCGACGAGGTTGACTTCCGGCTGGCAGCCACGGCGTCGGCCCCCTACACCGACGCCATAGCGGTCTCACTGGAGAACCCGGTCACCCCGCCGGGTATCACGGTCATCGACACCCCCGGGGTGGGAGGGCTCTCGCCGGGACACCGCGACCTGACCCTGTCGGCCGTGTCGGGTGCCGACGCCCTCATCGTGGTGATGTCCGCCGTGGAGCCACCGACCCGGGCCGAACTCGACTTCCTGGCCGAGGTCACCGATCGCATCGATCGGATCATGGTGGTCGCCAGCCGGGCCGACCTGCATCCGCCTGACCGCAACGAGGCCCTCGTCGAGGAACTGCGCTCCCATCTCCGGCGCTGGGCCGACGCCGGGCCCGACGAGGCGGTCACCGACGAAGAGGTGGTCAGAGCGGCCCGGGCCCAACGGCTGCGGGGCCTGGCCGATCAGCCGATCGCCCTGACCAGCGCCCACCTGGCCCGTCAGGCCCGAAGGCGACAGGAGCGGGGCCAGGCCGAACGGGCGGCCGAACTGCGAGCCCGGTCCGGTATCGGGGAGATCGCTGCCCAGATATCGGGTTGGAGTCGCCGGAGGGTGCAGGTACGCAACGCCAACCTGCTCCGCCTGGTGGATACTCTCCTCGCCGGGGCCGAGGACGGGGTCCGGCGTCGGGTCCGGGCCACGGGCGGCGATCTGGCCGTGGCCGACGAGCTGCGGGCCACCCTGGCCCAGCTCGAGGAGGTGGCGGGAACCCAGGCCAGGTGGCGCCAGCAGCTCTCGGTGGCGATGCAACGACTCCAGACGAATGCCAACCGGACGGTGACCCGACACCTCAATGGCCTCCGGGTCCGATACGAGGAAGTCATCGGGGACATGTCCGACCATCAGGACATGGACCTCGCCGCCGAGCTGGAGCGCTCGATACAGGCGGCCTGGATCGACCTCGTCGACCAGCTCAACGCCGAGTTCACCGCCGAGGTCCAGGACCTGGGCGGGGGGCTGGAGCTCGACGACCTGGCCGTGGTTCTGGGCGACCTCGAATCGCCTGATTCGGTCATCCTGAACGTCCGGCGGACCACAGAGCAGCAGTCGGCGTTCGAGACCACCCTGCCGGTCGTCAGCCAGTCCTACATGTTCGGCAACTTGATCAAGGTCGGGGCCGGTCTGGCCGGGGTCGCCACCGGTGGTCTCGGAATGGTCGCCTACGGAATAGGAGCGGCGGCCGCGGTCCCCCTGAGTCGTATCCGACGTCAGCGCCAGGAGCGCAAGCAGGCGGCGGCCGATCTGCTGCGCTCGCTCAACGAGGCCCTGTTCGGCAACGAGGGAGTGGCCCGCGAGCTGAACGCCGCCCTCAGTCTGAGGCTCATCGAGGCCCGCATCGAACTCGAGGAGTCCATCGACGCCCGCCTGGCCGAGCGACGGCGACAGGTCGAGGCCCAGAAGTCCGAACTGGAGGCCACCGCCCGCCTGGAGGCCACCGAGCGCAAGCGCCGACGGGCCGAACTCAAGTCCCAGCTGGACGCCCTGGCCGCGCTCCGTGGCCGCTACGAGAAGCTCGCCGGGGCCTGACCGGAAAAAGCTCGAGGTCGCAGAACTTCTTCGGGGTCACCTGCATCAGACAGGTCAACAACCCCGAAAGGAGAATGAAATGGACGCAATGACCTGCGACACCATCACCTGCGACAACGGTCTGGACACCACCACGGTGGATCCGACCGGCCCGGACCAGACCGGGTTCGACCCGACCGTGACGGAACCCGTCACCATGTCCTACGACAGCGACGGCGACGGGTTCGCCGAAACCACGATCATCGACCTCGACGGCGACGGAATCGCCGACGCCGCCGTCTACGACGACGGTTTCTACAGCGAGATGATCGCCGACACCGACGGCGACGGAATCATCGACACCTATGTCGCCGACACCGACGGCAACGGAATCATCGACGTCGAGTTGGTCGATGTCGACGGCGACGGAATCGTCGACTACGAGGCCTACGGCGAGAATCCCCTCTCCGACCAGGACCTGCTGTCCCCGATCGCCCCCGACGTGACCGTCGACGGCACCGACACGACCGATCTGCTGACCATCGACGAGATCGTGGACAACGGCGCAGACGCAGGAGACCCGTTCGAGGTCTCCGTCGACGACTCGGTCCACGGTGAACCCATGGCCGAGACCGAGTACCACCAGGTCCAGCCCGGACCGGTCGACTGCCTCCCCACCTCGGTGGCCATGGTTCTCAGCGAGGTGACCGGGGAGATGGTCCCCGCCGAGGAGGTCGTGGCCCTGGCCAACGACATGGGTGTGATGACCTCCACCGGAATGGCCGCCGAGGACGGGGTGGCTCTCCTGGAGCAGTACGGAGTGGAGGCCGAGGTCACCAACGGCGACATGGATCTCCTGCGGGCCGAGCTGGACTCCGGCACCGACGTCATCATCGGCCTGGACAGCGCCGATCTGTACGCCGACGGAGGTGGCCCCTTCGATCCGGGCATGCAGGCCGGGCACGCCGTGGTGATCACCGGAATCGACGATGAGGCCGGCCTGGTCTACATCAACGATCCGGGTTTCCCCGACGGAGCCGGCGTGGCCATCACGATCAGCGATTTCGAGGATGCCTGGGAGGACTCGGACAACACCATGATCGAGATCACCTCGGCCGACTCGTCTGGCTCTTCCGACGAGGGAGGGTTCATGGACTTCCTGATGGTTCCCCTCCAGTTCATCGTCCAGGAGTGACACCGACAACCGCACCCCCGCATGCGGGGGAATCCCGAACTGAACTGAATCGAACTGAACCGAAGACGAGGGCTCAGGTGCCCCGGTCCCCCGACCGGGGCACCGACGCGTCCGGTCCCAGACCCCTATCCCGACCCCGGCATCGGGATCAGCGACACCCGGGAATCCGCCACCACCGCCAGCATCGACCCGACCTGGACCGCGTCGGAGGCTCCCTCGACGAAGACCAGGTCGCCCCCGGCGGAGATGACGTGAACACTCCGGTCGATGCCGATCACCACTCCACCGGCCGCTCCCGACCTCAGGCGGGCCGCGGGCTTCGCCACCCGCCAGCGTTCCTCACCGCTGGACCGCTCCAGCCCCACCAGGTTTCCACCGGTCGGGACCACGAGGACATCGTCCACCACCGCGGGCAACACGCCATCCCCACTGTCGAGTCGGTAGGCCCAACGGGGGCGACCGGTCTCGACCTCCAGCGCATAGAGGATCCCGTCGGCGCTGACCACATGGAGGGTGTTTCCGGCCAGTTCGACCGGGCCGTCGATCCGGTCGCGGGTCGGGTAGATCCAACGGATCCGGCCACTCATGGCGTCGAGGCAGAGCACACGACCTTCCTCCGTCGACACCAGTACCGCCGATGCCGAGGCCGCCAGGGCGGTGGCCTGGTGCCCGGTCGGCAGCTTCCAGTTGACGGAGCCCCGACGGTCGACCGCGGCGACCATGCCGGAGCTGTTGGCCACCACCGTGGTGTCGGCGGAGATGACCGGGCCCAGGGTCGCATCGGGAACCGGGGCCGAACTCCACCGTCTCCTACCCTCGGCCAGGCTCCGGATCTGACCCCCGGCCAGGAGCACGACGGCTCCCCCGCGGTGGGCGGCGAGTCCCAGAACCGGACCGGCCAGGGAGTACTCCGTGGCCTGCTCCCCGATGACCACCAGTCGGGTCCCCGACGAAGCGGCCACCACGCCGTCCCGGACGTCCAGGATGGGCTCGACACCGACCTCGGCCGACCTGTCACCGGCACCTTCGCCCCGGGCCGAGACCGACGATGTGGGACGACTCCACCCCGCCGACAGCATGGCCGCACCCTCGACCACCACCGACTTGGGCTCGTCCCGGGTGCGGACCCGCTCACCGAAGTGGGTCGCGA
>DRKF01000262.1 GCA_011051915.1 Acidimicrobiales bacterium
CGCCATCTGCTCTCGCTGACCGAACTCGGCGAGGACGGCATCGCCGACATCCTGAGGCTGACCGACCGCTTCGCCGAGGTGACCCGACGCCGTATCCCCAAGGTGCCCGCCCTCCGGGGCCGAACGGTGTGCACCCTGTTCTTCGAGAACTCCACCCGGACCAAGCTCAGCTTCGAGAGCGCGGCCAAGAGGCTCTCGGCCGACACGATGAGCTTCTCCCCGGGGGGATCGTCGGTGGCCAAGGGCGAATCCATCAGGGACACCGTCGAGACCCTCGAGGCCATGGGGGTGGACGCCTTCGTCGTGAGGCACGGAAGTTCCGGCGTGCCGTGGCAGATCCGCAACTGGGTGGCACCCACCGTTTCGGTCATCAACGCCGGGGACGGATGGCACTCCCACCCCACCCAGGGTCTGCTGGACGCCTACACGCTGTGGCGGACGCTCGGTACCGGCTCCGACGACCAGCCCGACCTCGCCGGGGTCAACATCGGGCTCATAGGCGACATTCGCCACTCCAGGGTGGCCCGATCCGATGTGGCGGCGTTCACCGCCCTGGGGGCGCGGGTCACGCTCGTGGCCCCACCCACCCTGCTGCCTCCCTCCCTCGAGGGCTGGCCGGTCGATGTGAGTCACGATCTCGACTCCGTGATCCCCGAACTGGACGTCGTCGCCCTGCTGCGGATACAGCGGGAGAGGATGGTCGAGGCCCTCATACCCTCCCTTCTGGAGTACACCAACCGCTACGGCCTCACCGCCGCCCGGGCCGCCCGGTTGAGGCCCGACGCCGTGGTGATGCACCCCGGACCGGTGAACCGGGGCATCGAGATCGACTCCGATGTGCTCGACACCCACCCCGGAGCCGTGGTCACCCGCCAGGTGGCCAACGGGGTCGCCGTCCGCATGGCGGTGCTGTTCATGCTGTTGGGCTCCGAGGTCGCCGACCCGGCCCACCTCGATGGTGAGGAGAGCCGGTGAACACCGTGACCGTCGGAATCAGGGGTGGCGAGGTCGTCGAACCGACCGGCCGCCGCCGAACCGAACTGCTCATCTCCGAAGGGAGGATCGTCGACGTCGGTGACAACGCCGGCGAGGGAGCCGATGTCGTTCTCGACGCCTCGGGCTGCTTCGTGACCTCGGGACTGGTCGACCTGCACACCCACATGCGCGAGCCGGGGCGTGAGGAGGCCGAGACGGTCCACACCGCCGCGGTCGGGGCGGCCCGGGGTGGGTTCACCACCGTGTGCGCCATGCCCAACACCACTCCGGCGATCGACTCCCCGGCCCTGGTCCGCGACATCCTGCGTCTGGGTGAGAACGTTCCGTGCCGGGTGCTCCCGGTGGGGGCCATCACCAAGGACCGGGCCGGGCGGGAGCTGGCGCCCATGGGGGAGATGGCCGACCTCGGGGTCACCATGTTCACCGATGACGGCACCGGGGTGGCCGACAACGCCCTGATGCGCCGGGCCATGGAGTACGCGTCGGGGCTGGGCGTCACTCTGGCCCAGCACTGCGAGGACCCGGCGCTCGCCGGTGGGGGCGCCATGCACGAGGGAGAATGGTCGGCCCGCCTGGGGATACCCGGGCAACCGGCCGAGGCCGAGGAACTCATGGTGATGCGCGACATCGCCCTCTCCCGCCTCACCGGCGCCCGGATCCACTTCCAGCACCTGTCCACGGCCGGATCCGTGGAGATGGTCCGGCGGGCGCGGGCCGCGAGACTGGCGGTCTCCGCCGAGGCCACCACCCACCACTTCACCCTCACCCACGCCGAGTGCCGTACCTTCGATCCGGTGTTCAAGGTGCATCCACCGCTGCGTACCTCCGATGACGTCGCCGCGGTCCGAGCCGGTCTGGCCGACGGCACCATAGACGCCATCGCCACCGACCACGCTCCCCACACCCCGGAGACCAAGGACCTGCCCTTCGACCAGGCACCCCCGGGGATGCTGGGGCTGGAGACCGCCCTGGCCCTGGCCCTGACCGAACTCGACCTGCCCCTCGAGAGGATCCTCGACCTGATGAGCTGGACACCGGCCCGGATCGCCGGACTCGGCGACGACCACGGCTCCCTGGCGGTGGGGAGCCGGGCCGACATATGTGTCGTCGACCCGAACGACACCTGGACCGTTTCGGGACGGGCCATGGCCTCCCGCAGCCGCAACACTCCCTATGAGGGGCGCACGTTGACCGGCCGGGTCCGGCACACCGTCTACGCCGGCCGCCCGGTGTTCGTGGACGGCGAGGACAACCTGTGAGCGCGGTGAGGGAGGCCCGGCTGGTTCTGGCCGACGGAACCGTGTTCGAGGGGGAGGCGCTGGGTGCGACGGAAGGCGCCCACAGTGGCGAGGTGGTCTTCAACACGGTCATGTCCGGCTATCAGGAGGTCCTGACCGACCCCTCCTACGCCGGGCAGATCATCACCTTCACCTATCCCCATATCGGCAACTACGGCGTCACGGCCGCGGACGACGAGTCCCGGTCGGTGTTCTGCCGCGGCGCGGTGGTACGTGATCTGGCCCGGGTCAGGTCGAACTGGCGGTCCGAGACCGATCTGCGCACCTGGCTGGTCGAGAGGAAGGTGCCGGTCATCGGTGGGGTGGACACCCGTCGCCTCACCCGCCACATCCGCCGGGCCGGTGCCATGGCCGCCGCTTTCGGTACCGCTCCCCGGTCCGAGCTGCTGGAGCTGGCCCGGTCGGAACCGGGTACCGCGGGGGTGGATCTGGTCTCGGAGGTGACGACCGACGCGGTCTACACCGCCGGATCCGGCCCCTGGAACGTCGTGGCCTACGACCTGGGGATGAAGAAGACCATGGTCCGGCGTCTGGCCGAGTTCGCCCGGGTAACGGTGGTCCCCGCCTCGACACCCGCCGCCGAGGTCCTGGCCCTGGAACCCGACGGGGTGTTCCTGTCGAACGGTCCCGGCGACCCCGAGATGGTGGAGCCCCTCGTCGGCGAGCTGGGGACCCTGCTGGGCCGGGTACCCGTTTTCGGTATCTGCCTGGGTCATCAGGTCCTGGCCCTGGCCCTGGGGGGACGCACCTTCAAGATGAAGTTCGGACACCACGGGGGCAACGTACCGGTCCGCAACTCCGACACCGGGAGGGTCGAGATCACCAGCCAGAACCACAACTACGCGGTGGAGGCGGGCTCGGTTCCCGGGGTGGAGGAGACCCACGTCTGCCTCAACGACGGGGTGCTCGAAGGTCTGAGGGCTCCCGGCCTGGCGGCCTTCAGTGTCCAGTACCACCCCGAGGCCGCCCCCGGCCCCCACGACTCGCGCTATCTCTTCGCCGACTTCATCGAACTCATGGCGGCCGCCCGGGCCGGGACCGCGGCCGGGGCCCGCTGATGCCCCGTCGCGACGACATCGAATCGATTCTGATCATCGGCTCGGGGCCGATCGTGATCGGTCAGGCCTGCGAGTTCGACTACTCGGGGACCCAGGCCTGTCGGATCCTGACCGAGGAGGGCTACCGGGTGATCCTGGCCAACTCCAACCCGGCCACGATCATGACCGATCCCGACTTCGCCGACGCCACCTACATCGAACCCCTGGAGCCCGGGGTCGTCGAGGCGATCATCGCCAAGGAGCGACCCGACGCCCTGCTACCCACCCTGGGAGGCCAGACGGCTCTCAATCTGGCCATGGACCTGATGCGCAGCGGGGTCCTCGAGCGCTACGGGGTGGAACTGATCGGAGCGGGGGCCGAATCCATCGAGACCGCCGAGGACCGCGAGGCGTTCCGCCTGGCCATGGCCGAGGTGGGTCTGGACTGCGCCCGTTCCGCGACCGCCCGCGACATGGAGACCGCCCAGCGGGTGGTCGACGAGATCGGTCTTCCGGTGATCATCCGGCCCGCCTACATCCTGGGCGGGAAGGGCACGGCCTTCGCCACCACGCCCGAGGAGTTCACCGAGGTGGCCCGCCTGGGCCTCGAGGCCAGCCCCGTCGGGGAGATCCTCATCGAGGAGTCGATCCGGGGCTGGAAGGAGTTCGAGCTGGAGGTCATGAGGGACCACGCCGACAACTGTGTGGTCATCTGCTCCATCGAGAACTTCGATCCCATGGGTGTGCACACCGGTGACTCCATCACCGTCGCCCCGGCCCAGACCCTCTCCGATGTGGAACTGCAGGCCATGAGGGACGACGCCTTCACCTGTATCCGTCGGGTCGGGGTAGAGACCGGAGGCTCGAACGTGCAGTTCGCCGTTCACCCCGAGACCGGGCGCCGGATCGTCATCGAGATGAACCCCAGGGTGTCCCGCAGCTCGGCCCTGGCCTCCAAGGCCACCGGCTTCCCCATAGCCAAGATCGCGGCCCGTCTGGCGGTGGGCTACACCCTCGACGAGATCACCAACGACATCACCGGTGAGACCCCGGCCAGTTTCGAGCCCGCGATCGACTACGTGGTCACGAAGATCCCCCGCTGGGCTTTCGAGAAGCTGCCCGGAGCCACCGGGGAGCTGGGCCCCAGGATGCAGTCGGTGGGTGAGGTCATGTCGATCGGGCGGACCTTCGCCGAGAGTCTCCAGAAGGCGGTTCGATCCCTCGAACAGGGGCGGAGCGGCCTGAACGCCGACCCCGGCGCGGAGGAGTTCGAGAGCCTGTCCACCAGCGAACTCGAGCGGCTGGTCGTTCGGGCCACTCCCGACCGCATCTTCCAACTCGAGGTGCTGCTGCGTCGGGGGTACGACACCTCGGCTCTCAACGATCTCACCGGCAT
This sequence comes from Acidimicrobiales bacterium, assembly GCA_011051915.1. Classification (GTDB taxonomy): domain Bacteria; phylum Actinomycetota; class Acidimicrobiia; order Acidimicrobiales; family Poriferisodalaceae; genus DRKF01. The sequence continues at coordinate 4,728 of DRKF01000262.1, forward strand.
CGATCCCTGGTTTCTCGACCGGATGGCGGAGATATCGGAGGAGAGGGTCCGTCTCGAGTCCCTGGACGTCGATTCCATGGGTCGTGGCGACTGGCGGCGGGCCAAGCGCCTGGGCTTCTCCGACGCTCAGCTGGCCCATCTGCTGGGCCTCGACGAGGACGAGGTGAGAAGGCGTCGCACATCGCTCGGAGTCGGCGTGACGTTCAAGACGGTCGACACCTGCGCGGCGGAGTTCGATGCTCTGACGCCGTACCACTACTCCACCTATGAGGACGAGGACGAGGTGCGTCCGGGCACCCGGCCCCGCATACTCATTCTGGGTTCGGGTCCCAACCGCATCGGTCAGGGCATCGAGTTCGACTACTGCTGCGTGCACGCCAGTTTCGCCCTGGCCGAGGCCGGGTTCGAGACGGTGATGGTGAACTGCAATCCCGAGACGGTGTCCACCGACTACGACACCAGCGATCGCCTCTACTTCGAGCCCCTGACCCTCGAGGACGTCACCAACGTGATCGAGGCGGAGAACCCCCGGGGCATCATCGTCAGCCTGGGGGGCCAGACACCTCTGAAGCTGGCCGGTCTCCTGCCCCCGGAATTGATCCTGGGTACGGCACCGGACTCCATAGACCTGGCCGAGGACCGCGAACGGTGGAACGCGGTCTGTGCCCAGCTCGAGATCCCCCAGCCCCCCGGAGGCACGGCGGTCACGCCGGCCGAGGCCCGGGAGATCTGCCGCCGGATCGGGTTCCCGGCCCTGGTCCGGCCCTCCTACGTACTGGGAGGCCGGGCCATGACGATCGTCTACGACGAGGCGGAGCTGATGGCGGCCATGGCCGAGCTGGCCGCCTCCGGTTCGCTGGGGCGTGAGGGCGGGCTGTCGGCCGAACGACCGGTACTGATCGACCGCTTCCTCGAGGACGCCACCGAGGTCGACGTGGACTCCATCCGAGACGCCACCGGTGACTTCCACCTGGGCGGTGTGATGGAACACGTCGAGGAGGCCGGGGTCCACTCCGGTGACAGCGCCTGTGCGACCCCTCCGCCGAACCTGTCCTCGGAAACCGTCGAGGTGATAGAGGAGTACACCCGGGCCATCGCCGATCGTCTCGGGGTGGTCGGACTGCTCAACGTGCAGTTCGCGGTGAAGCACGGTCAGGTGTTCGTGATCGAGGCCAACCCCCGGGCGAGCCGGACCGTGCCGTTCGTGGCCAAGGCCACCGGTGTACCCCTGGCCAAGGTGGCGGCCCGGGTGATGGCGGGGGAGACCCTCGATGATCTGCGGGCCGAGGGTCTGCTGGGTCATCCCGGGGTGCTGGAGCACGTGGCGGTCAAGGAGGCGGTGTTGCCCTTCGGCCGCTTCCCCGAGGTGGACAGCGTGCTCGGACCCGAGATGCGATCCACCGGTGAGGTCATGGGGCTCGACACCGGGTTCGGTGCGGCGTTCCTCAAGAGTCAGGCGGCGGCCGGCGATCCCATTCCCTCCGAAGGATGCGTGTTCCTCTCCCTCGCCGATCGTGACAAGGAGGCGGGGGCCGAACTGGGAAGGAGTCTCACCGAACTGGGTCTCTCCATAGCCGCCACCTCGGGTACGGCGGAGTACCTTCGCTCCCGCGGTGTCGCCGTGGAGACCGTCGTCGCCAAGATCAGTGAGGAGCACCTGGACGCCGCGGACGTCGGGGGCTCGGATGCGACGACCGCGCCGGCCGAGGGGGAGGGCGAGGACGCGGTCGAACTCCTGGAGGAGGGCCGGATCCACCTGGTCATCAACACGCCTCGGGGTCGGGGACCGAGGCTCGACGGTCGCCGGATCCGGGCTGCGGCCCTGGCCCGGTCGGTTCCCTGTCTGACCACCATCGCCGCCGCCCGGGCCGCGGTCCGCGGGTTGGCCGAGGTCGGCGGCCGTCGCCCGGCGGTGAGGTCTCTGCAGGAGTATCACCTGGACCTGCCGGGCCGTCGGGGATGATCGGCAGGAAGGCCTCACGACGCGAAGGCGGCGGGTCCGGGGGCCCCGCGGTCGACATGGCCGTCGAAGTGGGTGGGCGGACGTTGCCCGACCCGGTCATGACGGCGGCGGGAACCTCGGGCTACGGAGCGGAACTGGCGGCGTACTTCGATCTGTCCCGGCTGGGGGCCGTGGTCGTGAAGTCCCTCTCGGCCGACCCCTGGCCGGGAAATCCCGCCCCCCGGATCCACGCCACACCGGCGGGGATGATCAACAGCGTCGGTCTGGACAATCCCGGCGTGGACCGTTGGCTGGCCGAACATCTCCAACCCCTGGAGCGGACCGGGGCCCGGATCGTGGTGAGCATCTGGGGTCGGAGTGTGGCCGACTACGCCCGTGCCGCCCGGATGCTGGCCGCCGCTCTGGGGCCGGGAGCGGGGGAAGGTGCCGCCGCTCCGGGGCCGGGAGTCGGCGAGGGCGCCGCCGCTCCGGGTTCGGGGTCCGGGGACTCCGTAGTGGCTCTGAAGCCGGGAGCCGGGAAGGGTGTCGTGGCCCTGGAGGTGAATGTGAGCTGCCCCAACCTGGAGGAGCGCAGCCGCATCTTCGC
>DRKF01000263.1 GCA_011051915.1 Acidimicrobiales bacterium
CTTCGGACCCGCAGGGCGGGGCCCCTCGTGGGGCAGGGGTGGGACAGGTGGTGAAACCGTGAACCGGCAATGGTAGCGGAACCATGACCAGATAGTCGCCCCGGGGTGGGACATTGTTTGCTGCCCGGGCCGACTGTGTTGTCGCCACGAGTTCGCGACACCTTCGGTGTCGCTCATCCGTGGATGGCGCGGGTCCGCCCGTCGACGAGGTCGCCGGGCTCACCACACCTCCCCCACCGCTCATCCGTGGATGGCGCGGGTCCGCCCGTCGACGAGGTCGCCGGGCTCACCACACCTCCCCCACCGCTCATCCGTGGATGGCGCGGGTCCCTTGGTTCGCAAGGCCTGCCCCCGGCCCTCCCCCACCGCTCCGTGGGTCAGTCCGTGGTGGTCTCCAGGCTGAGGATGGCGCCCGTCCCTATCCCCAGGCGATCCAGATCACCCTGAACCGCCTCGAAGGCCATGCGATAGGGACCTCCGGGAGCGTACGCCGGACAGGCCGTACCCGGGGCACAGGGTTCCATGTCCGAAGTGCTCACAACCGCTCCGTCACCGTTCACGTACACCACGGTCAGCGGGATGAGGGTGTCCTTCATCCAGAAGCTGTTGGTGACATCGGTGTCGAAGACGAAAGCCATGCCGGCCCAGCCGCCCAGATCGGTGACTCCCATCAGGCCCCGCCGCCGGGACTCCCGATCGGCCGCCACCAGAACCGGCCAGCGGAGAGTCTCTCCCGAGGAGTCTCTCACCGTCAGAGTGCCCGAGCCGAAGCCTTCCGGGACCTCCAGTCCGATGGCGCCGACCTCGGCGTCCGGAGTCTCCGTCTCCGCCGAACCGGCCGAGTCCCCGCCACCGGCCGAGCAGGCACCCGCCAGAACGGCCGTGGCCAGGAGGACGGCAGCGAACCGCTTCGGGAGTCTCACGAACGACATGCTCGCACGCGGCCGCCCGGGGGGTGCCGCACCCGCCGACCTCCGAACGCCGAGGCACGATCACGCCCGACCCCCGGGTCCCCGGTCACGCGGAGCCGCCGTCCGATCCCACTAGGGTCGGGCCCGATGGACACACCGGCCGAATGTGAGAGCTGCGCCCGGCCCGGAACCGATCTGGTGCGGGTCATCCGGGTCTGGGTGACACCGGCCACCTGGGAGAACGACAACACCGAGAAGGTGTCCGAGGCCCCGTCACCGGAATGGTGGTGCTTCTCGTGTCGCACCCACTACCCCCACCGTCCCCTGGAGTCCTGAGACCCCATCGTCAGGACGAGTCGGTGGTAGGTCCGACGAACGAGCCGGGATCGATGCCCACATGGGCCGAGGTCATGATCCCCGACCAGATTCGGGCCGGGATGTTTCCCCCGGTCACCCGGGGCACGCCGAGGACATCGACCATGGCCCGGTTCGAATCGGCGAAGCCGACCCACACGGCGGCGGTGAATCTGGGCGTGTAGCCGACGAACCAGGCGTCACCGTAGTTCTGGGTGGTCCCGGTCTTGCCGGCGGTCGGAACGCCGGCCACGGCCGCCGCTTTCCCGGTGCCCTCGGAAACCACCTTCTCCAGCACGGCGGTGACCTCGTCGGCCACGGCCGGTTCGATGACCGGCTCCCCCTCGAGGGTGAACGCCGTGATCTCGTTGCCCTCCCGATCACGGATCCTCTCGATGATGTGGGACGGACGGAGGTCACCACGATGAGCGAGGGTGGAGTAGGCCACGGCCATGTCCATCACGGAGACCTCCTGGGTCCCCAGGGCCACGGAGTCGACCGGGTCGAGGGGGGCCGACACGCCCATGGCCCGGGCCGTGTCCACCACGGCGGGAGGCCCGACACGGTCGATCAGCTGGGCGTAGACGGTGTTCGAGGAGAGGACGGTGGCCTGCTCGAGGGTCAGAGGTCCGTACTCGCGGTCGTCGTAGTTGGCCACGGTCCAGGGCTCACCGTTCTCCGTCGTACCCACCGTGACCGTGGCCGGGGAGTCGAACACCGTGTCGACGGTCAGACCCTGCCTGAGGGCCTCGGTCAGGACCAGGGGCTTGAAGGCGGAGCCCGGTTGACGCCCCGACCCACCGCCGGCGGTTCCGAGGGCCAGGTTCACCTGGGACAGGTCCCGGCTCCGCCCACCGACGAGGGCCACCACGGCGCCCTTGTCGTCGAGAACCACCGCCGCCCCCTCGGGCGAGTCGGCACCGGCGAGAACTCCCCTCATGGCCTCCCACGTGCCCCGCTGGAGGTCCACGTCGAGGGTCGTGACGATGTCGAGCCCACCACGGAACAGCAGGCGGTTGCCGTAGTCCTCGGCCACCCGGGCCCGCACCATGTCCACGAAGTACTCGAGCCCGATCCCCTCCTGGGTGATCTCGACGGACGAGCCCGTCTCACGGGGCAGGGTGTAGGACTCGATGGGAAGGGAGTTCACCAGGTCGAACTCATCGGGGGTGATGGTCCCCATCTCCAGCATGGCCTGAAGGACCGAACGCCGACGCCGGTTGGCCACCTCGACCTGCTCGGGCCGGCTGATGTCAGCCGATTCGGGTGCCCGGATCAACCCGGCCAGATAGGCCGACTGGGCCAGGTCCAGATCCGAGGCACTGACCCCGAACCAGACCCGGGAGGCAGCCTCCACGCCGTAGGCTCCCCGCCCGAAGTAGATGACGTTGAGGTAGCCCTCGAGAATCTCCTCCTTGGACATCTCCCTCTCGAGCTTGATGGCCAGGGCCGCCTCCTCGAGTTTCCGTACCAGGGTGCGGTCGCTGGTCAGGAAGGCGTTCTTCACGTACTGCTGGGTGATCGTCGAGCCGCCCTGCAGAGCTCCTCGGCTGCGGACATCGGCCCATGCGGCCCGGGCGATGGCCACCGGGTCCACGCCGGGATGGGTGAAGAAGTCCCGATCCTCCGCCGCCACCACGGCGTCGATCATCACCGGGGAGATCTCGTCGAGGGTGCGGGGGATCCGGTTCTCCTCGGCGTGGAACCGGGCGATCTCGACACCGTTGCGATCCCGCACGATCGTGGTCTGGTCCGCCACCGCCCCCGCATCGGGCAGCTCGAGACGGCTCAGGAGCCACAGTCCGGCGGTCAACGAGCCGATGGTGGCCAGCACCACGAAGTACAACACCCGGCCCCAGCGGGGTCCCCGGCGGCGGCCACGACGGCGACCACCACGTGTAGCTCTCGGTGCCAAGGAAGTCCTCACTAGCTGCTTCCGCACTAACTCGGCCCGGTAGGGCTCGGGGGCTCACACCCCAGGACGCGGATTGTAGGGGGCGGCCGGTGGACAACCGTCGCGGCCCTGGGGCCGATCAGCGGCGCCCGACGTTGAATCGTCTCAGCAGGTGATTCCATCCGCAGGTCGGACAGACCTCGATCTCGTAGCAGTCGAAGGTGCCCGACCGGGAGTCGATTCGGGCCAGCTCCCGTTCGCTGAGGATCGTCTTGCCGCCCGGCGGCAGCCGGGGACCGAACGCGTACTGCACGGTGACCAGCTCCGTCCTCTCACAGATCGGACAGAGCTCCTCCACCGCGGGGGCGCAGTTGCGGGCCACGCGCAGCAGCTCGGGATGGGCGTCGCACACCTCCGCCCGCGAGACGGAGCCCTCCCGCACCAGATCCAGGATCGTCTGGCGCTGAAGTCGGTAGTCGACATGGCCGGTACCCACGACGGGGACCCGGGACTCGGCGTTCGGCCTCGATGCCACGGCCGAAGGGTACCGCTCACCACTCCCGACCGTGGAGCCCGAAGTCGCCCGAGGAGGCAGATCCTCCCCTCCTGCTAGCTGTTGTTGCGAATCGATGTATCGGATCGATATAGTTCTCCCATGCTCGAACTCGTCCTCCTCGGCCAGTTGGTCGACGCCGAACTCCACGGCTACGAGCTGAAGAAGCGCATCGAGGGTTTCCCCGGTGGTGAGGGCGCGACCTCGTTCGGTTCGCTCTACCCGGCCCTGAACCGCCTGGCCCGGGCCGGAATGGTCGAGGTGGTGCCCGAGGGGCGCCGCTTCCGGCCCCAGATACCCATGACCGGTTCCCTCGACGGTGAGGCCCTGCTGTTCCGCAACCGGCGGGCCAAGGCCCCCCGGGGCGGAAGATCCCGCAAGGCCTACCGCCTGACCGAGGCCGGGCGCCGACGCCTCATCCAGCTACTCAACGACGACAGCGTCGACGACCGGGTCTTTCCCTGGAAGGTCTCCCTGGTCCATCTCCTCGGGGACGCCGAGCGGGAGCGTCTCTTCGGTCGGCGTGTCGAACTGCTCCGCCGGCGAAGGGCCGACATCGACCAGGCGATCACCGCCGGCTCGATCAATCGCTACCGCCGCGAACACCTCGGTGTTCAGCTGGTGTCGGTGGACCAGGAACTCCGCTGGCTGGACTCCGTCCTGCCGGCCGGTTCGGGGGCACCTGCCGCCGAATCTCCCACCGCCGGGGCTTCCGGCGTAGATCCCCAGGGCCCCCGGGCCCGTGTTCCATCCGGCCGCCCCGCGGTCGCACAGGAGGCAACAACATGACCATCCGTCTGGCTATCGCCGGAGTGGGCAACTGTGCCAGCTCCCTCATCCAGGGCATCGAGTTCTACAAGGACGCCCCCGCCGATCAGCAGGTCCCCGGGCTGATGCACGTCGAACTGGGTGGCTACCACGTCGGCGACATCGACATCGTCGCCGCCTTCGACGTGGACGCCACCAAGGTCGGCCTCGATGTCTCCAAGGCCATAGGTGCGGGTTGCAACAACACCATCGTGTTCGCCGAGGTCCCCGAGACCGGTGTGACCGTGCAGCGCGGTCCCACCCTCGACGGATTCGGCCAGTTCTACCGTGAGACCTCCGAGGAGTCCCCCGCCGAACCCGTGGACGTGGCCCAGGCCCTGCGCGACTCGGGGGCCGAGGTCCTCGTCTCCTACCTTCCGGTGGGATCCGAACAGGCCCAGAAGTACTACGCCCAGGCCTGCCTCGACGCCGGTGTCGCCTTCGTGAACGCCATCCCCGTGTTCATCGCCTCCGATCCGGAGTGGGCCGCCAAGTTCACCGAGGCCGGGGTGCCGATCATCGGCGATGACATCAAGAGCCAGGTCGGCGCCACCATCGTCCACCGCACCCTGGCCCGACTCTTCGAGGACCGTGGTACCACCATCGACCACACCTACCAGCTCAACTTCGGCGGCAACATGGACTTCATGAACATGCTGGAGCGGTCCCGCCTCAAGTCCAAGAAGATCTCCAAGACCCAGTCGGTGACCAGCCAGATCGACCAGGGAATCAGCGACCGCGACGTGCACATCGGCCCCTCCGACCACGTGCCGTGGCTGGACGACCGTAAGTGGGCCTTCATCCGGTTGGAGGGCCGCAACTTCGGTGACGTGCCCCTGACCGTGGAGCTCAAGCTCGAGGTCCACGACTCCCCGAACTCCGCCGGGGTGATAATCGACGCCGTCCGGTGCGCCCGCATCGGCCTCGACCGCGGCCTGGGCGGACCGATGGAAGGGCCCTCGGCCTACTTCATGAAGTCACCGCCGGTGCAGTACCGCGACGAGGCGGCCCGCGAGATGGTCCAGGATCTCCACCTCGGGCGGGACTGACCCCCAACCCCGTCGATCGCCCGGTCAGCTCCGGGTGGTCCACTCCCGAAGTTCGGCCTCCGCCTCGTCCCTGGACATCGGTCCTCGGGCGAGGCGGAGTTGTTCGAGGTGTCTGATCGCCCGCCCGACCTGTTCACCGGGTTCGATATCGAGGACCCTCATCACATCGGTACCGCTCAGAGGCACGTCCATCCGGGAGAGATCCTCCTTCCCGGCCAGTTCCTCCCATCGGGACCTCAGAACGGCGCCCTGTTCCTCCCCGAGGAAGGCCGGATCGGCGATCAGCTCCGCCACCGGTCCGAGGTTCCCCCCGGTTCGGGCGGCCAGGCTGCGGGTGTCGGAGTCGGTCCAGCCGCTCACACCGCCCCTCGCCTCGACCGTTCGCACGGCGCCTTCCAGGCCTCCGAGGAGACGCTCGACATCGGTCTGGTCCGCCCTCGACCACCGCAGCCGGTGCAGTTCGGCCCTCACCGCCTCCCGCCCCCGGCACTGCCACAGGCGGACGAAGAAGGCCGCCCTCCGGATCAGAGGCGAGGGACCGGCCCTTCCCGCTCGTCCCGCTCTTCCGATCAGCTCCGGCCAGAACGGCCCCGGGGGGCAACCCTCCTCGCCGTAGGCGGGCACGATCCGCCCGGTGAGACCGGTCCTGTCCAGCAGGTCCAGCCCCGGGACGGGATCGACCACCATCAGGAGCTTGTCGAGCTCGTCGCGGATCCTCTCGGCCGAGACGATCTCCAGCCTCTCCCCCATCGCCGCCATGGCTGTCTCCAGCTCCGGTACCGGGCGGAGGGAGTAGCCGGCGTGGAAACGGGCCGCCCGCAGCATCCGCAGGGGGTCATCGCCGAACGAGAGGGCCGGCTCCCCCGGCGTCCGCAGAATCCCGTCGGCCAGATCGGCCCGGCCGCCGAAGGGATCGATCAGCTCCCCGTCGGGGAGCTTGAGGGCCATGGCGTTGACCGTGAAGTCACGACGTGAGAGATCGGCCTCTATCGCCCGGGAGAATCTGACCCGGGGCTTGCGGGAGGCCGGATCGTAGGACTCCGCCCGGTGGGTCGTTATCTCGATCACCATCCCGTTGTGCGTACAGCCGATGGTCCCGAACCTCTCACCCTGGGTCCACAGGGCATCCGCCCATCCGGCCAACAGGTCCTTGGTCTGCTCGGGTTGGGCGTCGGTGGTCAGGTCGATGTCGTTGTCCAGGGGGCGTCCCGCCATGAGATCCCGAACCAGGCCACCGACCAGGTAGAGGTTGTGTCCGGCCGCGGTGAACCGCGCGCTGAGCTCGGCGGTCTCCGCCAGTATCGATTCCAGCATTGTCGGGTCCACGGAGCACGCCATCGGGAGGTCGGTTCCACCCGAGGTTAGGGCCCGGCCGCCGAACTCGGCCGACCACTTTCCGTCCGACCCCGGAGTGGCCCCCGCGTGTCTGTCGTGGCGGTGTAGTCGATGTCACACCCACCGCTGCGGGCTCCGAAGTGGAATCCGGCTCGTCCTCTGCTACAAAACACGGGTTGTCAGGCACCCCGTGGTGTCCGCGGTCGCCCCGAACGGGCGAGGACCCGAACCGGTCGCCGTCTACGTACACTGGACCAGTGGTCATGTCGGACAATCATCGATCACCAGAGGAGCAAAATGGCCTTTGAGGTCGGCGACAGTGTCATCTATCCCCACCACGGTGCCGCCGTGATCGTCCGCCGGGAGAAGCGCAAGGCCTTCGGCGAGGAATCGGAGTACTTCGTTCTCCACACCAACCACGGGGACCTCACCCTCTCCGTTCCCACGGCCAAGGTCGAGGAGGTCGGCATGAGGCCGCCCATCGACCACGACGACGTCGAGGATCTCTTCGAGCTCCTGGCCAAGAAGGACGTCAGGGAGCCTTCCAACTGGAGTCGGCGATTCAAGAACCACCAGGAGAAGCTGAAGTCCGGTGACATCTACCAGGTCGCCGAGGTGGTTCGAAACCTGGCCCTGCGGGAACAGGCCAAGGGTCTCTCGGCCGGCGAGAAGTCGATGCTGGAGAAGTCCCACCAGATCCTGGTGTCCGAGCTGTCCATATCGATGGACATCAGTGAGGACGAGGCCATGAGCGCGGTCTCCAAACGCCTGGGCAGCTGAACCACGCCCCCCGCCAGGCCGCTCGATCTAGGGTTCAGCCATGAGGCCGAGATCCATCTTCGGCCCCTCGGAGGCAGCCAACGGATCCGGCGTGCGGGCCGTCCAGTACTCCTGGGGAGGCCACAGCTTCCGGGTCAGGCCGTGGCGGGTCGGTAGCGACGAGGTCTACCTGGGAGCCATCACGGGCTCCTCCCCACCCGACCCCGGAGCCGTGGCCCAGGCCCGCGACGCCCTGGCCGCGGCCGGCTGGCGACGGATCTACACCAATGCCCTCAACCGCTCGGAGATCGAGGGGTTCGAGGCCGCCGGCTTCACGGTGAAGGACCGACTGCACCTTCTGACCCACTCACTGCGCGACCTCTCCCGCATCACCGGCCAGGCCCACCTCCGCCGGGAACGGCGCTCCGATCGGGGGGCGATCCTGGCGGTGGACTCCGAGGCGTTCAGTGAGTTCTGGCGATTCGACGAGGCCGGTATCCGTGAGGCGGTCACCGCCACTCCCACCGCCCGGGTGCGGGTGGCGGACCAGGGTGCCGTTGTCGGGTACGCCATCAGCGGGCGGGCCGGGGCGGTCGGGTATCTCCAGCGACTGGCCGTTTCCCCCCGCTTCCAGGGTCAGGGCCTCGGTCGCCAACTCGTCACCGACGGACTTCACTGGATGAGGCGCCGCGGCGCCCGCAGCGCCCTGGTCAACACGCAGTACGAGAACGAGCGGGCCTACCGCCTGTACCTCGACATGGGATTCCGGCCCGAACCCGAGGGTCTGGTCGTCCTGGAATGCGAACTGGTCCCCGCGTCGTGAGGACCTCCCCCCGAATCGGGAGACTGTCAGCAGCCGCCCTGAGCATGATGCTCCTCGTCATGATCACGGCCTCCCTGGGGAGCAGCGTCCCGCCGGTGGGGGCCCAGGAGTCGGCCCGGGACCCCCAACCGGGCAGCGGGGGTCTCCGTCTCACCGACAGGACGGTCGTGGCCCAGGACCGCTTCACCCTGGGAATCCGCCTGCCGGGCGTGATCGAGGAGACCGATCTGATCGTTCTCTCCGTCCGCGACC
>DRKF01000264.1 GCA_011051915.1 Acidimicrobiales bacterium
CGCGAACAGCTCGCCGCCGCGGTCCGACAGGCCCTGGCCGAGGAGGGAATCCCCGACGCCGAGGTACACCTCGAGCGCCCCGCCCGTCTCGAACACGGAGACTGGTCCACCAACGTGGCCCTGGCATCGGCGAAGAGGGCGGGTCGCAACCCCCGCGAACTGGCATCGGCGATAGTCGCCCGACTGGAGGGTGAGGGGGTGCCCCACCTGGAGGCGGTGGAGATCGCCGGTCCCGGTTTCATCAACTTTCGTCTGGCCCCCGGCTGGCTGCACGAGGTGCTGGTCGACGTCGTGGGTCGGGGAACGGAGGGCTTCGGCACCCCCGACATCGGAGGTGGACGCCGGGTCTGCGTGGAGATGATCAGCGCCAATCCCACCGGGCCGCTGCACGCCGGTCACGCCCGGGGGGCCTGCTACGCCGACGCCCTCGCCAACATCCTGGCCCGTACCGGCGACCGGGTTCAGAGGGAGTACTACATCAACGACCGTGGTACCCAGCTCGACGTCTTCGCCCGGTCCCTGGCCGCGGTGAGGGCGGGCGAGCCGGTGCCCGAGGACGGCTACGGAGGCGAGTACATCAAGGAGTGGGGCGCCGAGATGCCCGAGGGGGCCGACGCCCTCCAGTGGGGCTACGAGCGGGCCCTGGCCGAGATCCGCGAGGGCCTCGAGCGTCTCGGGATCCACATGGACCACTGGTTCAGCGAGAAGTCGATGGTGGAGACCGGGGCCATCGAGCAGACCCTCGCCGATCTCCGTGAGCGCGGCGTGGTGTACGAGAGCGAGGGGGCGGTGTGGCTGCGCTCCACCGAGTTCGGCGACGACAAGGACCGGGTACTGGTCAAGTCCGACGGGGAGTACACCTACATCCTCCCCGACATCGCCTACCACCGCGACAAGTTCGCCCGTGGGTTCGACCTCCTGATCGACGTCTTCGGGGCCGATCACCACGGATACGTCAGCCGGCTCAAGGCCGGGGTGGCCGCCCTGGGCCACAACCCCGACGAACTCGAGGTGCGCATCACCCAGATCGTCCGGCTGGAGCGCGGGGGCGAGGAGGTCAAGCTCTCCAAGCGCACCGGCGAACTCATCGAGATCACCGAGATGATCGACGAGGTCGGGGCCGACGCCACCCGCTTCACCTATCTGCTGCAGAGCGTCGACAGCCAGCAGACCGTGGATCTGGCGGTCATCGCCGCCAACACCATGGACAATCCGGTGTTCTACGTGCAGATGGCCCACGCCCGGGCCTGCTCGATCCAGCGCAAGGCCCGAACCGAGGGCATCGCCACCCTCCCCCTCGACGATGTGGATCTCTCGGTCCTGACCGGTGAGCGGGAACTGGCGGTGCTCAGGTCCCTCTCGGAGTTCGACGACGTGATCGCCATGGCGGCCCGGGAGAGGGCCCCGCACAAGATCACCACCTGGGTCCGGGAGCTGGCGGCGGCCTTCCACGGCTTCTTCCATGACTGCTACGTGGTGGGCGAGGGGATCCCACCGGAGGTCACCCAGGCCCGGTTGTGGTTGGTGGAATCGGCCCGGGTGGGCCTGGCCGTGGGTCTCGGAGTGCTGGGGGTCGGTGCCCCCGAGAAGCTGTGACCTCCGTGGCCCCCATCCCCCTGCGTCTGCTGCCCGACACCGCCCGGGTGGAGTCCGACGGCGAGCTGAGCATCGGCGGCATCCGGCTCACCGATCTGGCGGCGGAGTACGGCACCCCACTGTTCGTCTACGACGAGCAGCATCTGAGAAACCGGTGCCGCGAGGCCCGGGCCGCCTTCCCCGGAGGGGTCGCCTACGCCGGGAAGGCCTTCCTGTGCGGGGCGATGGTCCGCCTGGTGGAGGAGGAGGGACTCTCCCTCGATGTGGCCACCGGCGGGGAGCTGCACGTGGCTCTCCACGCCGGTTTCCCGCCCGATCGCCTGGTCATGCACGGCAACAACAAGAGCCGGGACGAGCTGGCGATGGCCCTGGACACCGGGGTGGGCCGGATCGTCGTCGACAGCTTCGACGAGATGGACCGCATCGAGCACCTCGTCGCCGAGGGTCGCGAGGTTCCCGACGTGCTCCTCAGGTTGACCCCCGGGGTGAAGGCCGAAACCCATGAGTTCATCAGTACCGGCCAGGACGACTCCAAGTTCGGGTTCACCGTGTCGACCGGCCTGGCCACCGCCGCGGTCGAGAGGGCCCAGGCTTCCCCCCACATGAACCTGGTCGGGCTGCACAGCCACATAGGAAGCCAGGTCTTCGAGGTGGAGTCCCTGGCCCGGGCGTTCGAGGTCGTGGCCCGGTTCGCTGCCCCTCTCAACCTCGAGGAGCTCTCCATCGGCGGGGGCCTCGGGGTGGCCTACGTGGAATCGGAGGAGGCCCCCACCCTCACCGAACTGGGTGAGGCGGTGGCCGAGGTGGCCCGGACGACGGGAATCACCTCACGGGTGACCATCGAACCGGGCCGGTCCATCGCGGCCCGGGCGGCGGTGACGCTCTACACCGTGGGCACCATCAAGGAGCTGCCCGGGATCCGGACCTACCTGGCCGTCGACGGCGGCTTCGGGGACAATCCCCGACCAGTGCTCTACGGCAGCGACTACACCGCCTTCCTCCCCCGGGCGGCGGCCTCCGAACGCCCCGAGACCGTCAGGCTGGTGGGCAAGCACTGCGAGTCCGGTGACGTCCTGGTCCGGGAGGCCTCCCTGCCGCCCGGTGTGGTCGTGGGCGACATCGTGGCCACACCGGTGACCGGCGCCTATGGCCATGTGATGGGAAACAACTACAACATGGTCCTGCGCCCGGCGGTCGTGTTCGTCTCCGACGGCGAGTCCCGCCTGGTGGTAAGGCGGGAGACCCTCGCCGATCTGGTGGCCCGGGATCTGGGCTGAGATCCGACTCGTGGTAAGGCGGGAGACCCTCGCCGATCCGGTGGCCCGGGATCTGGGCTGAGATCCGACTCGTGGATGGCAGTCCCCGGGCCCATCCGGTGGCCCGGAAACTGGGCGAGGTCGGGGCGGGGGTACCGTGTTCGCCATGAGAATTGGTGAACAGTCCAAACCGGTGAGGGTCGGGATACTGGGGTGCGGAACCGTAGGCTCCGCCCTGGTGAGGCTGATCGAGGCCGAGGCCTCCGCCGTGGAGGAACGCACCGGTCTGGCCCTCGAGGTGGTCAGGGTCGCGGTCCGCAACGTGTCGGCCCGTCGGGAGGTCGAGCTGCCCGAGGGCATCGTCACCCGCGACAGCCAGTCCCTGGTGACCGACCCGGGGATCGACGTGATCGTGGAGACCATCGGTGGCATCGAACCGGCCCGGCAGCTCATACTCACCGCCCTCAAGTCGGGCAAGCCGGTGATCACCGCCAACAAGGAACTCGTCGCCAACTGCGGCCGGGAACTGTTCGAGGCCGCCGACGCCGGGGGTGTCGACCTCATGTTCGAGGCCGCGGTCGGAGGCGGCATCCCCCTGATCCGGGTGCTCAGGGAGTCCCTCGTCGGTGAACCGATCCGTCGGATGATGGGGATCGTCAACGGCACCACCAACTACATCCTCACCCGGATGACCGAGGACGAGGCGGAATACTCCGACGTGCTGGCCGAGGCCCAACGACTGGGCTACGCCGAGGCGGATCCGACCGCCGACGTCGAGGGGTTCGACGCCGGAGCCAAGGCGGCGATCATGGCCACCGTGGGTTTCGGGGTGTCGGTCGTGGCCGGGGACGTGTACCAGGAGGGGATCAGCACCATCGGGAGGGCCGACATCGAGGCCGCCGCCCGCCTCGACCACGTGATCAAGCTGCTGGCCATTGTCGAGCGGGTGGAAGGGGACGTGGCCGTCAGGGTCCACCCGGCGATGGTCCCGATGAATCACCCCCTGGCGGCGGTGAGGGACAGCTTCAACGCGGTCTTCGTCCAGGGCGAGGCGGTCGGCGATCTGATGCTCTACGGGCGTGGCGCGGGGGGTTTCCCGACCGCCAGCGCCATGATGGGCGACCTGATCACCGCGGCGGAGCACCTGGCCCAGGGGATCTCCGACTCCATGGGTCGGTTGCCCGACGCCACGATCCGACCGATCGACGAGTCCCTCTCGGCGTTCTACCTGAGGCTCGACGTGGAGGACCGCCCCGGTGTGCTGGCCGCGGTGGCGACGGTGTTCGGCGAGCACGGGGTGTCGATCCGCCTCATGGAGCAGGAGGGATCGGGCGAGGGGGCCAAGATCGTCTTCATCACCCACGAGGCCCGGGAGAAGGACCTGCACCGGACTCTCGTCGGTCTCGAGGACCTCGAGCCGGTGGTCAGGGTGGGATCGCTCATCCGGGTAGTCGAGAGCTGACCGGGGGATCACGCCATGAGATACCTCAGCACCCGGGGGGACGCTCCCGTCCTGGAGTTCGGTGATGCCCTCCTGACCGGTCTGGCCGTGGACGGAGGGCTCTACGTGCCCGAGCGGTGGCCCTCCCTGCCCCGACCCCTGAGTGTGTACCGCGACCTGCCCTACGTGGACGTGGCCACCGACGTCATCTGGCCCTTCGTGGAGGGGACCGGCCCCGGGGCGATGACCCACGACGAACTCGGGGCCGTGGTCGAGGCGGCCTACACCGGATTCCGTCATCGGGAGGTGGTACCCCTGCACCGCCTTGACGGCGGGTCCTCCACCGCGGCGGAGGAGTACGTTCTGGAGCTCCACTGGGGTCCCACCCTGGCGTTCAAGGACATAGCACTGCAGCTCGTCGGACACCTGTTCGAACACGAGCTGCAGAGGCGCTCCACCACGGTGACGATCGTCGGGGCGACCTCGGGTGACACCGGCTCGGCCGCCATCGAGGCCGTGAGGGGCCGCGAGGGGATCCAGCTCGTGATGCTCCACCCGGCCGGCAGGGTGTCCGACGTGCAGAGGCGCCAGATGACCACGGTCACCGAGGCGAACATCCACAACGTGGCCGTCGCCGGGACCTTCGATGACTGCCAGGACCTGGTCAAGGCCATGTTCGGGGACCGACCCTTCCGGGAGCGCATGAGGCTGGCGGCGGTCAATTCCATCAACTGGGCCCGGGTGGCGGCCCAGATCGTCTACTACGTCACGACCGCCGCCCGCCTGGAGGCCGATCGGCGTCCGGTGTCGTTCACCGTTCCCACCGGCAACTTCGGCAATGTGCTGGCCGGTCATGTGGCCCGGCGCATGGGAACCCCCATCGAGAGGCTGGTTCTGGCCTCCAACCGCAACGACATAGTCACCCGGACCCACCGCAGCGGGGTCATGGAGAACCGCGGGGTGGAACCCACCACCAGTCCGGCGATGGACATCCAGGTCTCGTCGAACTTCGAGCGTCTGCTCCACGACTACTGGCCCGGGGAGCCTGCGGTGAGAGGGGCCCCGGTGGCCGAGGCCATGACCGAGTTCCGGGCGACGGGACGTCTCGTCCTGCCCCCTTCGGTCGCCGCCGCGTTCACCGCCGAGTTCGACGCCGGTGCCGCCGCCGAGGACGAGGTGGCCGCCACCATCGCCGAGGTGTGGGAGAACGACCGCTACCTGATCGATCCCCACACCGCGGTGGGAGTGACCGTGGGTCGCCGGCTGGCGCTGCCCGGCGAGGTCATGGTCGAGATGGCCACGGCCCACCCGGCGAAGTTCGGCGACACGGTCGCGAGGGCCACGGGGGTCCAACCCGAGCTGCCCGATCACCTGGCCGATCTGATGGAGCGGGAGGAGCACTTCGTGGAGCTTCCCGACGATCTCACCGCCATCGAGAACTACGTCGTGCGGACCTGCGGAGGCTGAGCAGGGGGAGGGCGTCTCGGTAGATGTTGTTGTCGTGGTGGGGGGCGGTGGGTATCCTGACCCCGGCAACCCGCCTTCCGCCGGTCGATGACCTCCCGGCCCGGTGTCGACGCTCGTCACACCGACTCCGTTCTCCGGATTCCACTCCGGGTTTCGCGTCATCGTCGGGTAGCCCACGGCCCCCAATGGGTTCCGTGGTGTCCGGGGCGGGTTCGCCCAAGTCAAGGTGAGGGCTCCGATCAGGTGACCCCGACCGATTCCCCGAAACGGAGTAGTGCCCGATGAGCACTCAACCGGACGCCCTGGATCGCAGCGTCCTGGAAACCAAGGCCCGCGATGAGCTGGCCCAGATCGGTGCCGCCCTGGGGGTGAAGATCCCGGCCCGGGCCAAGAAGGCCGACATGATCGATCTGATCATCTCGGGTGTGAAGTCGCCAGGGCCCTCGGCCGGACCCGGTCCGGGCACGACCCCGGCGGCTGCCTCGGCGGCCGGTTCGGGATCGGGGGCTGAGAGCGCTCCGGCGGCCAGTTCGGGATCGGGGCCTGAGAGCGCTCCGGCAGCTGGTTCGGCGTCGGGGCCTGAGAGCGCTCCGGCGGCCGGTTCGGCTCCCATCGAGAACGGGTCGGGGGGGCAGAATCGGGCCCCGGCGGAGAACTCCGGAGTCAAGAGGACCCGTCGCCGGGCACCGTCGCGAAAGCCCGGTCGGGACGCCGAGCCCAAGGCCGAGTGGGAGGTCGCCCTGGCCGAGGAGAACCAGGAGAACCGCCGGGGCAGGCGCAAGGGCGGTGACCGCAGCCACACCGAGGGTGGCACGAACGGCGACACCGGCGGGGCCGCCGCCAAGGCATCCAAGGACTCCAGGGGCGCCGCCGACAAGGCGACCGACAGCTCGGCGGCCACCGGCAACGGCGCGGACAGCTCCCCCTCCGACGCGGAGGCGACCGAGGCGGTGGAGCCGGCCAACAAGAGACGCCGCCGGCGGGGCCGGGGACGCGACCGCGAGGAGACCTTCCAGGGCGAGCCGGTGGACGTCGAGGGCATCCTCGATCTGAGGGACGAGGGCTACGGCTTCCTCCGGACCTCGGGGCACCTCCCCTCCAAGAGCGACGTGTACGTACCCGCCAAGCTGGTTCGCCAGTACGGGCTCCGGCGGGGTGACACGCTGAAGGGCACCAGCCGTCCGGCGGGACGCAGCGAGAAGAACCCCGGGATGCTCACGGTCACCGAGGTCAACGGCCGTCCTCCGGAGGAGGCTGTCTCCAGGGTTCGTTTCGAGGACCTGACCCCTCTGTTCCCCGATGAGCGTCTGCGCATGGAGATCAAGGACGACGTCTACAACATGACGGCCCGGATCATCGATCTGGTGTCCCCGATCGGGAAGGGTCAGCGAGGGCTCATCGTGTCGCCCCCCAAGGCGGGCAAGACCACGATCATGAAGAGCATCGCCCACTCCATCGAGGCCAACCACCCCGAGGTGAAGCTCATGGTGCTGCTCCTCGACGAGAGGCCCGAGGAGGTCACCGACATGGCCCGCTCGGTGAAGGGCGAGGTGATCGCCTCCACGTTCGATCGTCCGGTCGAGGAACACATCCAGATCTCCGAACTCACCATCGAGAGGGCGAAGCGGATGGTGGAGTACGGAGAGGACGTGGTGATCATGCTGGACGGCATCACCCGGCTGGCCCGGGCCCACAACCTGGCCTCCCCCGGAACCGGTCGGATCATGTCCGGTGGGGTGGATTCGGGTGCTCTCTACCCGCCC
>DRKF01000265.1 GCA_011051915.1 Acidimicrobiales bacterium
AGATCAGCACCCTGCGAGACAGTGGAGTGACCGCCCCATGAGCCCCCGCTACCACATGCCCCCGACGCCCGGCGCCGGTGTGAGCCTCCACCAGACCACCGACAGATCAGCACCCTGCGAGACAGTGGAGTGACCGCCCCATGAGCCCCCGCTACCACATGCCCCGATCGGTCTCCGAGGCGGTGGAGATCCTGTCCTCGGTTCCCGGAGCCCTCCCCATCGCCGGTGGCACCGACATCATGGTGAGGATGCGCCCGGGTGTCCCGGGGGGCGGACAGGATGTTCCCCCGGCTCTGGTCTCACTGCGACACATTCCCGAACTGGCGGCCATCGAGGAGTCGGACCCGGGTGGAGCACTGCGTATAGGTGCGGCCGTCCCCCTCCGCGAGGTGGCCGACAATCCCACGGTCAAGGCGACCCTTCCGGCCCTGGTGGAGGCCATCGAGGTCTTCGGCAGCCCCCAGATCCGAAACGTGGCGACCCTGGGGGGAAATCTCGGCAACGCCTCACCCGCCGCCGACTCGGCCCCTCCGTTGATCGCCTACGGGGCCCGGGTGGAGATCACGGGTCCCGACTCGACCAGGCGGGTTCCTGTCGAGGAGTTCCTGACCGGCCCCGGCCGTACCGCCCTGGCACCAGGGGAGATCGTGACCGCGGTGACCGTCGGCCCCCGCCCCACCGGCGAGCGCTCCACCTACCTCCGCCAGGGAAGGGTCAGGATGGACGTCGCTCTCGTCGGGCTGGCCACCCGACTGGCCACCGACGGCGTGACCTGTGTGGACATCCGCCTGGCCGCCGGTGCGGTGGGCCCCACACCGCTGAGGTTGACCGCCGCCGAGTCGTTGCTCCGGGGGTCCCGACTCGACCCCGACACGGTGGCCCGGGCGGCGGCTCGGGCCGAGGCCGAGGTGTCACCCATCACCGACATCAGGGCCTCCGAGGGCTACCGCCGCCATCTGATCGGAGTGTTCCTGCGCCGGTCGATCGCCCGTCTCACCGACCCCGTATCACCTCAGGAAGGCTCGTCGTGAACCCGGCCCCGCCCCCACCCAACCGCACCGGAAGGGCAAGCGCGAAGGCACCACAGGGAGGCTCGCTGTGAACACCGACGTCACGTTCGAACTCAACGGGAATCCCGTCCGGGTCACAATCCCCCCCTACCTGCGGCTCCTCGACCTGATCCGCGACGTCCTGGGTGAGACCGGCACCAAGGAGGGTTGCGGCGAGGGCGAGTGCGGAGCCTGCACGGTGCTCGTCGACGGCCGGGCCGTGAACTCGTGCCTGATGCCGGCGGCCGAGGTCGAGGGGGCCACCGTGACCACCGTCGAAGGGCTGGTGGACCCCGGAGGGCACCTGTCGGCCGTGCAGGCGGCCTTCCTCAGCGAGGGGGGTTCGCAGTGCGGCTTCTGCACCCCGGGTTTCATCATGTCGTGCACCGCCCTGCTGGCCGACAATCCCGAACCCACCGAATCGGAGATCCGTCACGCCCTCACCGGGAACCTGTGCCGGTGCACGGGCTACGTGCAGATCGTCGACGCCGTACTCCTGGCCGCCCGCGGCGACGAGCTCGGTGTCAGTACCGGCGCCAGGGCCGGGGAGGGTTCACCATGAACGAACACCGCCATATCGGCAGCCGGATCCCCCGCCCCGACAGCGCCGACAAGATCGGGGGGCGGGCCCTCTACGTGAGCGACATCACCCGCCCGGGGATGCTGCACGGGGCCATCCGCTTCAGCGACCACGCCCACGCCCGGATCGTGAGGGTCGACACCTCCCGGGCCGAGAAGGTACCGGGGGTGAGAGCGGTGATCACCGCGGCCGACGTCCCCGAGATCCGCATCGGCATGCTCGGCGACAACCCGGTGCTGAAGGGAGACGTGGTCCGCCAGTTCCGGGACGAGATCGCGGCGGTGGCCGCCGTCGACCCCGAGACCGCCCGGGCCGCCGCCGACCTCATCGAGGTGGAGTACGAGCCCCTGCCGGCGGTGTTCGACCCCCACGAGGCCCTGGATCCCGAAGCGGTCCTGGTCCACGAGACCGACCCCAGGGGTCGACCCCTCTCCTCCAACCTGATTCCCCTCCCCTGCCGCCACGACTCCGGCGACGTGGACGCCGCCCGGGCCGCCTCGGCCCACGTGGTGGAGGGGACCTGGACCCTGCCCCGGATCCAGCAGGCCTCGCTGGGCACCTCGGGCTGCATCGCCGAGTTCGACCTGAACGGCAATCTGACGGTCACAGCCAAGACCCAGATCCCCTTCCTGGCCCAGAAGGACTTCAACAAGGCCATGACCGCCCTGGGTCTCGACGGGCGCAACGTCAGGGTCCGGGTTCCCGCCGTGGGAGGGGCGTTCGGCAGCGGTCTGGACACCCACGTCTATGAGTACGTCTCGATCCTGCTGGCCTGGAAGACCGGGAAACCGGTGAGGATCGTGTACGACCGCCACGAGGAGTTCGCCTACCTCTCGCCCCGTCAGTCGGCGGAGATCACCATCGCCCAGGGGTGCGACGAACGGGGGCGGCTCACCTTCCGCGATGTCGACGTACTCCAGGACAACGGGGCCTACGTCTCGTGGGGCGCCACCTACCCCAACGTCATGCTGCCCACGGCCACCTCGCTGTACCGGGTCCCCAACGTCAGGTTCAACTCCCGCATCGTCTACACCAACAACACCTACTGCCAGGCCATGCGCGGCTACGGCAACCCCGAGATCACCTGGGCCATCGAGTCCAGCCTCGACGACCTGGCCCGCCGGGCCGGTATCGATCCTGTGCGCATGAGGCTGATCAACTGCAACGAACCGGGCGAGCCGACCCCCATGGGACTCAAGATCAACACGTGTGGTCTCAGGGAATGCCTGGAGCAGACGGCCCGCTCCCTCGACGGCGCCGGCGGCAGCGGCGACGGTGATGCCCATGCTGGCGACAGCGGCGACGGCCACGGCGACCGAAGGCGTCGGGGCAGGGGGATCTCCGGGCTGATCAACGTGGGGGGCGGGGGGAAGATCTACCGGTCCGACGGCAGCGGCATCATCCTCAAGCTCGACGACTTCGGTCACGTGAACGTGTTCTACGGCGGGGTGGAGATGGGCCAGGGTCTGCACTCGGCTCTCACCCTGATGGTCGCCGAGGCCGTCGGCGTCTCTCCCGACCAGGTGATCATCAACCCGACCGACACCGCCTACTCGCCGTGGGATGTGGGCACCCACGCCAGCCGTGGGGCGTTCATGGCCGGGAACGCCGCCGTGCTGGCCGCGGCCAAGCTGCGGAAGAGCATCTTCGCCCGGGCCGAGGAGCTCTACCCCGACCTGGTCGCCCGCAATCTGGCCGCCATGGGCGAGGGGGACTGCGACTACGACTACCGCTCGGTGACCGCCGACATGCTCGACCTCGTCGACGGGGAGATCTTCCCCACCGACGCCGCCGACCAGCCGTGGCTCAGGGTCCCCCTGGAGAAGTTCCTCCGGGCCGCCCACTTCGCCCGGCAGGGGGGTGACGGCACGATCTTCATCGAGGAGGCCTTCTACGAGCCGCCCACCGACCTGCCCGACTGGGCCGAGGGCATTGGAAACATGTCCGCCGCCTACATGTTCGGGGCCCAGGGAGTCGAGGTCGAGGTCGACGAGGACACCGGGGAGGTTCACATCCTCCGCCTGGTGGCGGTCACCGATGTCGGCCGGGTCCTGAGCCGTCAGGCCCTGGAGGGCCAGATGTACGGAGGGATAGTGCAGGGGATCGGCTACGCCCTCTACGAGAACATCCGCAGTGAGCAGGGCCGGATCCTCAACCCCGGCTTCACCGACTACAAGATGCCCTCCGCCGCCGACCTGGACTTCCCCATCGAACTGGACTTCGTGGAGACCGACGAACCGAACGGGCCTTTCGGGGCCAAGGGGGCCGGTGAGGCCGGAATGGTGCCCACGGCACCGGCGGTGGCCAACGCCGTGTACGACGCCATCGGTGTCCGGATACGTGACCTGCCCATCACCCCCGAGAAGGTGCTGGCCGCCCTGGCCCGACGAGACCCCGAGGAGTGAACCCATGACCGACCGATTCGCCAATCCACTCCTGTACCGCCCGGGGAGACCCCTGCCCGCCAGGGTGGCGGTGATCGGGGCGGGCACCATCGGCCCCGACATCGGCTACTACCTGCTCAGCGCCATACCCGGCCTCGAGCTGGTGCTCGTCGACGTCGACCCCGATGCCCTCCATGCCGCCTCGGCCCGGATCGAGGCCTATGTCGAGAAGGGTCTGGCCCGCGACAAGGTGACCCCCGAGCAGGCCCGGACAGTGCGGGAGGGTCTGGTCACCACCCTCGACTACGAGGCCATCGCGGGGGCGGACTGGGTACTGGAGGCGGCGACTGAGAACCTGGAGCTGAAGCGGGACATCTTCGCCCGGATCGAATCCATCGTGGGTGACACCACCCTGATCACATCCAACACCAGCTCCCTTCCGGCCGAGCGCCTGTTCTCGGGTCTGACCCATCCCGGACGGTCCACCGTCACCCACTTCTTCGCCCCCGCCTTCCAGAATCCCGCCGTGGAGGTGATCGACTGGTCCGGCGCCGATCCCGCGACCGTCGAGTACCTCAGATGGGTGTTCGCCGCCACGGGCAAGGTTCCGCTGGTCACCGCCGATGCCGTGTGCTTCATGCTCGACCGCGTCTTCGACAACTGGTGCAACGAGGCCGGTCTGATGCTGACCGTGGCCACCGCACCGGAGATCGACGGTGTGGCCGAGGAGTTCGTCCACGCCGGGCCCTTCTTCGTGCTGAACCTGGCCCACGGCAACCCGATCATCGTGGAGACCAACACCCTCCAGGCCGAGGTGGAGGGGGACCACTACCGTCCGGCTCCGGTCTTCGGGTCGGTGGACTCGTGGCTGACCTTCCCCCCGGGGGGCAATCCGGCCGCCGCTCCCGAGGTGGCGGCGGCGGTCAGGGACCGCCTGGTGGGGGTTCTGCTGTCCCAGTCCGTCGACATCATCGACCGCGAGATCGGGTCCCGGGCCGATCTGGAACTCGGCTGTGTACTGGCCCTGGGTTTCCGCCGGGGCCCCCTGGTGCTCATGCGGAATCTGGGCGACACCGAGACCGAGAGGATCCTGGACCGTCTGGCCCGGGAGCGGCCGGGAATGCCGACACCTGCCCGCCCTCCGGAGTTCTACCGGACGTTCCGGCGCCACGTGCTGGTCGACCGGGTGGGCGACGTCGTGGTGCTCACCATCCGCCGCCCGCAGGCTCTCAACGCCCTCGACGACGAGGTGAACCGCGAGCTTCTGGAGGCCATCGTCGAGCACGAGGCCGACCCCGATGTGGCCGGCTTCGTGATCACCGGGTACGGAACCAGGGCGTTCTGCGCCGGAGCCGACATCGACCGGTTCCCCTCCATGCTCGGTGACGCCGCCGCATCCGAGCAGTACGCCCGGGACTGCTCACTGCTGCTGACCCACCTCGACTCCATGGACAAGCCCGTCGTGGCCGCCGTGAACGGAATGGCCCTGGGTGGTGGCTTCGAACTGGCCATGAGGTGCCACGGCATCGTGGCCGTGGAGGACGCCTGGTTCCAGCTCCCCGAGGTGACCCTGGGGATAGCTCCGGGTATCGGCGCCCTGGTCGTCCCCTACCGCCGCTGGCCCGGGGCGGCGGCCAGGTTCGTGTCCATGACCCGCCTGGGATCCCGCCTCGCGGCCACCGAAGCCGCCCAACTGGGTGTGGTCGACGAGTTGGTCCCCCACCCGGACTCCCTGCTCGAGACCGCGACGGCCCGGGTCCACTCGCTGGCCGGGGCGGTGACACCGATCCCCGGTGGGCCGGTGGAGCTGCCCGAGTGGGACGAGGCCGATCTCCCCGAGGCCATGCTGGCGGGTCTGAGTCCGGAGGTCATCGCCATCATCGAGAACGCCATCCGGGCCGCCGCCGCCGCCGAGACCCTCGGGGCCGCCCTGGAGGTCGGGTACCGGGCCTTCGCCGCCACCGCCTGCACCGAGGCGGCCCGTCAGCGCATCACCGAGTTCGTATCCCGCTGACTCAACCCTCCGGCTGGGGGCGCATCACCGAGTTCGTATCCCGCTGACTCAACCCTCCGGCTGCCAGCGCATCACCGAGTTCGTATCCCGCTGATTCGGGCGGCCCGGGCCCGCCCTACAGGACAGCGGTACGGACGAAGGCTGTGCCCTCGGCCAGTCGACGTGCCGTCCGCAGGTAGGTGGCCCGATCGGGGATCCAGCCCTGTGGCCCCAGGTGGACCCTGGCCCCCACCGCCATCACCCCACTGGGATGCCCGATCCGTATCTCGTCATCGAGCCCGGGATCGGCCACCAGGGACTGGGCCACCACGGTGCCGGGGATCCGGGCCGCCACTCCCGTGCAGGCGGCGAGGGTCCCGGGGTAGGCCTTGTGGGGTACGGGCGGGCGGCCTCCGACGACCCGGGCCAGGAAGTCGACCTGCCCGGCGTCGACGGTCGCCCCGGTGCCGTAGTCGACGAACGGCGCGGGAGGTGCCACCAGAGCCGGGACCGGGATGAGCCCCTCGGGATCGAGGTCCATCAGCAACGAGGCGGCCTCCTTCACCGCCGACACCGCACCCAGCATCTCGGGGGTGAACTCCCCGGGAGACTCCGCGCCGGTCATGTCCACGGCGGAGGCCGGGAAGAACACGGTGAGGTTGGCCAGATCCATGATCGTCGCCTCGACGGGGCCCAGCGACGTGGCCAGGGTGTCCCTCACGTTCCCCGTGGGGAACAGTGACCCGGTGATACCGCCGGCGGTGGCACTGAAGTCCAGCGAGATCGGGGCCCCGGCGCCGGGTACACCGTGGACGCGACACGGTCCCTCCACCGCGGATCGGCCGTGCCGCAGGGGCACCTCGGCCCCGAGAATTCGGCCGGTGTTCGTGTTGTGGATCCTCACCCTGGCCACATCTCCCCAGTCGGCGGACCGGTCGACCAGCCCCTCGTCGACGGCGTAGGCGGCCACGGCGGCGGAGATGTTGCCGCAGTTGATGTCGTAGTCGACAACCGGCTCGGTGATGCTCACCTGGGCGAAGGTGTAGTCCAGGTCGGCGTCGGCCCTTCCCGGTGGTCCGATGATCGCCAGCTTGCTGGTCAGCAGGTCGGCTCCTCCCAGACCGTCGATCTGACGGGGATCGGGGCTCCCGAAGAGCGACAGGATGAGCTGGTCGCGGGCCTTTCCCGGCGGGGGCAGAACCTCCGCTCGGAGGAACACGGCCTTGGAGGTCCCTCCCCTCATCAGGACGAAGGGGACCGGGATCTGCTCCCCGTCCCCCGAAACCGACCCGACACCCGAATGCGACGACGACTCCAACGGGACCGGGATCTGCTCCCCGTCCCCGCCCATCACCGAATCAGGATCTGAACTGTGCATGCCGCCCCCTCGATTCCCACGGCCTTGCCTCCCCGGCAGTGGGCCAGCCCCACCCGGGCCCCCTCTATCTGTCGCTCCCCGGACTCTCCCCGGAGCTGGCGGACCAGCTCCACGACCTGGGCCACTCCCGTCCCCCCCAGCGGATGACCCTTGCCGATCAGGCCGCCGCTGGGGTTGACGGGCAGACGGCCACCGATCGAAGCCTCCCCCCGCTCGACGGCGATCGGATACTCCCCCTGGGGAAACAGACCCAGTCCCTCCACCCGGAGAACCTCGGCGATGCTGAAACAGTCGTGGACCTCGCAGAAGTCCACGTCCTCGGGGCCGATCCCGGCCTTTTCGTAGGCGTCCCTGGCCGTGTCCCTGGTGAGGGGCTCGAACGTCATCGAGGTGGGCTCGGTGTCCACCGAGCCGGTCCTCAGGGCCGAGGCCGCCAGTCGCACCGACCGGCCGTTGGCGTGCCGGGCGGCGGCGCGGTCACTCATGAGGATCACCACGGCCGACCCGTCGGTCACCGGCGAGCAGTCGTGGAGTCGGAGCGGATCGGCTATGGGCCGGGACTCCAGTACATCGGCGACACTGATCTCCTTGCGGAAGTGGGCCAGGGGGTTGCGGGCGGCGTTGGCCTTGTTCTTCACCGGGATCAGAGCCAGCTGCTCCCGGGTCATTCCGAACTCCTCCATGTAGCGACGGGCCCTCATGGCGTAGACACCGGGCATGGTCGCCCCGACCGCGGCCTCGGGGTCACTCGGATCGGGGGTGAGCGCCCCGCGGAACTGACTCGTCAGATGCTCGGTTCCGATGGCGGCCACGACGTCGTACTCGCCGGCCCGAATGGAGAACGAGGCCTCCCTGATGGCGGTGGCTCCGCTGCTGCAGGCGTTCTCGACGTTGGCCAGAGGCAGGCCGGCCAGGCCCACCTGGGCCAGCACCCGCTGCCCGGTGACCATGCCCTGGAACACGTGCCCGCAGTAGGCGGCCTCGATGAGGCGGGGATCGATGTCGGCGTCGGCGATGGCCTCCATCAGGGCCGCCGCGCCCAGGTCGGCGGCATCGCTGTCGGGATGGCGCCCGAAGCGGGTCATGCCCACTCCGACAACGTGCACCTGGGTCATGGCCTTCCCTCCCCCGCCCCTCCGGGCCGGAACCGGTATCCGATCAGTTCGTTTCCCTCGACGTCCTCACCGAAGGGCTCCAACGACAGGGTCATGGTCATGCCCAGGGCCAGGTCGTCGGGTTCGCATCCGCCTATCTGGCCCATGATCCGGACCCCTTCGGGCAGATCCACGTAGCCGAGGATGTAGGGAACCTCGAAGTCCGGGGTCGACTGCCGCACCACGGAGAAGGTGTAGAGAGTTCCCTCCGTGGAGAACCTCACCGTCTCGAGGTCCTGGCTCAGGCAGCCCGAGCAGGCCTGACGCACGGGGAAGAAGTGGGCGCCGCACGACCGGCAGCGGCTGCCCAGCAGGTTTCCCGTGCCGTCCTCGCGTACCTCCAGCTCCACGGGCCGAAACGACTTCGCCGGAGCAGCGGTTGCGCTCAAGGGATCCTCCTTCGCTTCCTCCGAAGCCACCCGGGGTCCGGCGCGCTCCCCTGAACGGGGGTCCGCAGGGGACCGTCCGGCCGGTCGGTCGGGCATCTGGTTCGAGTGTTTCCCCACCGTGGGTACGGGTCAATGAGCCGGGCGCGCCATTTCCATGGTGCCGATGGCCCCTCCGGGCCGGGGATGAGCCGTTCGCGTCAGGGAAATGACGCGGAAGCCCGATTGTCCCCGGTGCCCGGGGATTGGACCCTCGATACACAACCGACCGACCGGACGGTAGACCCCCCGAGGGTCTCGAGGAGGCGTCATGGCAATCGGAACAGAACTCAGGGGGCCGGAGGGGGAATCGGCCGATCACGACGGGTTGCTCTTCGACTGGAATCTGGTGGGTGAGACCGAGGCCATCCGTCCCGGGCGGGTCGAACTCAACGACGAGACCCTCAGGGACGGTCTCCAGGGGCCGTCGGTTCGCCAGCCCACTCTGGAGGAGAAGATCGAGATACTCCACCGCATGGCCGGCATCGGAATCCATTCGGCCAACATCGGCTATCCGGGGGCCGGGCCCCGCTTCGTCGACGACGTGGTCGCCCTGGCCCGGGAGATCGACCGGGAGGACCTGGGGATCGCCGTCAACTGCGCCGGCCGGACCCACCCCAACGACATCCTTCCCATAGCCGAGGCCCAGCAGAGGGCCGGGGTTCCCATCACCGCCGCCCTGTTCCTCGGATCCAGTCCCATCCGCCAGTACGTGGAGGGTTGGGACACCGACTTCCTCCTGAGGTGCACCGACGAGGCCGTGTCACTGGCCTGTGGTGAGGGGCTCGATGTCATGTTCGTGACCGAGGACACGACCCGGGCCCCCGGTGACGTCCTGGACCGGGTCTACACCGCGGCCATCGAGGCCGGGGCCCGCCGGATATGCCTGGCCGACACCGTCGGCCACGCCACACCATGGGGTACCCGGGCTCTGGTGACCTATGCCTGCGGAATCGTCGAACGCAGCGGCGAGGAGGTCGCCATCGACTGGCACGGGCACCGCGACCGCAACCTGGGGGTCATCAACTCCCTGGCCGCCCTGTCCGCCGGAGCCCAGCGGGTACACGCCTGCGGACTGGGGATCGGCGAAAGGGTGGGAAACACGCCGATGGACACCCTGTTGGTGAATCTCAAGCTTCTCGGCTGGGTGGACGTGGATCTACATGGTCTGCCCGCCTACTGCGAGGCCATCTCCCGGGCCACCAACACCCCCGTGCCCTGCAACACCCCCGCCATCGGCAAGGACGCCTTCGAGACCGGAACCGGAGTCCACGCCGCCGCGGTGCTCAAGGCCATGAGGACCGGTGACCGTTGGTTGGCCAACCGGATCTACAGCGGGGTCCCCGCCGATGACCTGGGCCGGGAGCAGAACATAACGGTGGGCCCCATGAGCGGGAAGGCCAACGCCGTGGCCTGGCTCTCCAAACGCGGTCTCCCCACCGACGAGGCCACCGTCGACAGGGTCCTGGCCGCCGCCAAGAACTCCGACCACATCCTGCGGACCGAGGAGATCCTGGCCCTGCTGGACACGGAGGCGGCCCAGTGAGCAGCCCCGCTGCGGTTTCCATCGGCACCACCCCGACCGGCGCCGACCGCCGGGTGCTGTTGTCGGGCAATGAGGCCGTGGCCCAGGGGGCGGTGGAAGCGGGGATCACCATGGCCGTCGGATACCCCGGGACCCCGAGCACCGAGATCCTGGAGTCGATCGGAGACCGCCGCGACATCGATGTGCGCTGGTCCCCCAACGAGAAGGTGGCCCTCGATGTGGCCCTGGGGGCATCGCTGGGCGGGGCCCGGGCCCTGGCAACGATGAAGCACGTGGGCCTCAACGTCGCCGCCGACACCTTCATGACCTCGGCCTACACCGGTGTGGGAGCGGGGTTGGTGATCATCACCGCCGACGACCCGGGCATGCACAGCTCCCAGAACGAGCAGGACAACCGGGCCTACGCCCGTATGGCCGGGGTTCCCCTCCTCGAACCGTCCAACAGCGCCGAGGCCCGGGAGTTCACCCGGGCCGCGTTCGAGCTGTCCGAGGAGTTCGACACCCCGGTACTGGTGCGGACCACCACCCGCGTGTCCCACAACCGGGGCCTGGTCGAGCCGGGGCCCCGGGGCGAACCACCCGTCGCCGGCTTCCGGGCCGACCCCTCGAAGTACGTGATGATCCCGGGTTACGCCCGGGCCCGGCGACCGGTGCTGCTGGAACGGTTGCGCCGGTTGGCCGAGTACGCCGACTCCAGCCCCTTCACCCAGGAGTTCGGATCCGGAACGGATTTCGGGGTGGTGACCTCGGGGATCTCCCACCACTATGTCCGCGAGGCCCTGCCCGACGCCCGGATCCTGAAGCTGGGGATGAGCTATCCCCTGCCCATGGAGCGGATCCGTCGCTTCGCCGACTCGGTCGACAGGCTGTTCGTGGTGGAGGAACTCGACCCTCACCTCGAGAACGACCTGTTGGCCGCGGGTATCGCGGTGGAGGGCAAGGCCTTCTTCCCCCAGGAAGGGGAACTCGACCCCGACCGGGTTCGCCGGGGATTCGTCGCCGCCGGTGTGCTGGAACCGGGGCCGGAGTCCGAACCCCCTCCGGTACCCATGGCCCGACCCCCGCTCATGTGCCCCGGATGTCCCCACACCCCTCCCTTTCTCGCTCTCAAGCGCCTCGGTGCCGTGGTCACCGGTGACATCGGCTGCTACACCCTGGCCTCCCTCGAACCCCTGGCGGCCATGGACACGTGCGTGGCCATGGGCAGCAGCATCGGAATGGCGGTGGGTATGGCGGCATCGGGCGGGGCCGGGGCTCCGGTGGTGGCCACCATCGGCGATTCGACCTTTCTGCACGGCGGGGTCCAGGGCCTGGCCGAGGCGGTCTACAGCCAGGCCGACATCACCGTGCTGATCCTCGACAACGGCACCACGGCCATGACCGGCGGCCAGGAGCACCCCGGTACCGGGTTCACCCTCGACCGCACCGAGACCACCCCGGTGGACCTGGTGGCACTGTGCCGGGCCCTCGGAGTGAAGGACGTGAACGTCGTCGACCCCTACGACCTGGCCGCCACGTACAACGCCCTGGAAGCGGCGATGGCGACCGGTGGCCCCTCGGTGGTCATCACCAACCGACCGTGCGTGGAGTCCCCCACCAAGGTGAGGGACCGCGCCTATGAGGTGATCGCCGATGCCTGCACCGCCTGCCAGGCGTGTATGACGATCGGCTGCCCGTCCATCGTCTGGACCGACGAGTTCGCCGAGGGGAGGAGAAAGGTGAGGATCGACACCCTCACCTGCACCGGCTGCACCCTGTGCGCCCAGATCTGCACCCCTCTGGCCATAGTTCCGGTCCCCGAACCCGTGGAGACCGGCCATGACCACTGAGACCAAGGGACTGATCCTGGCCCCGGTCCCCGAACCCGACCGCCAGGAGACCGGCCATGACCACTGAGACCAAGGGACTGATCCTGGCCGGGGTGGGAGGGCAGGGGGTGATCCTGGCCAGCATGATCGTGGCCGACGCCCTGGTGCGGGCCGGACACGACGTCAAGCAGAGCGAGGTCCACGGCATGGCCCAGCGGGGCGGCTCGGTGTTCAGCCACATCCGCTGGGGGGCCGGGGTCGACAGTCCCCTCGTCGGGCAGGGAACCGCCGAGGTGCTGGCGGCCTTCGAGTGGGCCGAGGCCATCCGTTCGGTCGGCTACGTCCGCGAAGGAGGGGCGGTCGTAGCCGACCTCAGAACCATCGTCCCACCCGGCGCCTGCCAGGACCGGAGGAGCTGGCGTAGGGGCTATCCCGACGTCGATCCCGAGCTGTTCCTCGGTCGCCGGGTCAAGTCCCGTCTGATCGACGCCGCGGCCACGGCCAGCGAGCTGGGCAACGTGAGGGCCGCCAACAGCGTGATCCTCGGAGCCGTGGCCGCCTTTCTCGACATCGAACGCCGCCACTGGGAGGAGGCCATAGAGGCGATGGTCCCGCCGGGAACCGCCGAGGTGAACCTGGCCGCCTTCCGGGCCGGTAGCGAGGCGTCCGACGCCCGGATTCCCGGCCGTGCCCCCGAGCCCCGTGGGTACGCCGGGCCGCACCTCATCGACATCCGCCACGACTGGTGCAAGGGGTGCGACATCTGCTCCCGGGTGTGTCCCGAGTTCTGTCTGGAGGTCGATCCCCGGGGCCGGCTCGAGATCGTGGACCACCAGGCCTGTACCGGTTGTCGCCTGTGCGAGCTGTTGTGTCCCGACTTCGCCATCTCCGTCACCGCCCCCACCGAACAGACACCGAAACCGAGCGAGGCGGTGACCAACCATGGCTGAGACCAGACTGATCCAGGGGAACGAGGCCTGCGCCCTGGGCGCCATCGCCGCCGGGTGTCGTTTCTTCGGCGGATACCCCATCACGCCGTCGTCGGGAATCGCCGAGCAGATGGTCCGGCTGCTGCCCGGGGTCGGCGGTGTGTTCATCCAGATGGAGGACGAGATCGCCTCCCTGGCCGCGGTGATCGGGGCGTCGCTGGGCGGCTCCAAGGCCATGACCGCCACCAGCGGGCCGGGGTTCTCGCTCATGCAGGAGCACATCGGCTTCGCCGCCATGGCCGAGGTCCCGTGTGTGATCGTGAACGTGATGAGGGGCGGTCCCAGCACCGGGCTGCCGACATCACCCTCCCAGGGTGACGTGATGCAGGCCCGATGGGGCACCCACGGTGATCACCCTGCCGTGGTCCTGGCCCCCTCATCGGTGGGCGAGGTCCACGAGCTCACGGTGCGGGCCTTCAACCTGGCCGAACGATTTCGAACCCCGGTGATCCTCACCTACGACGAGGTCGTGGGCCACACCCGCGAGAGCGTCATCCTCCCCGACCGGGTGGACGTCGTGGACCGGCCGCGACCCGACGAGGATCCCGGGTCCTTCCTGCCCAAGAGAGTGACACCCGACGGGGTGCCGCCCATGGCCGCGTTCGGTGACGGCTACCGGTTCCACGTGACCGGGCTGGCCCACGACGAACGCGGTTTTCCCACCCAGGACAACGCCGTGGCCGGGGCCCTGCTCACCCGGCTGCACAACAAGATCGACGACCACCTCGACGAGGTGGCCGATGTCGAGGAGTACATGCTCGACGACGCCGACGTCGTGCTGTTCGCCTACGGAATCGTCGGGCGCTCGGCCCA
This sequence comes from Acidimicrobiales bacterium, assembly GCA_011051915.1. Lineage (GTDB taxonomy): Bacteria > Actinomycetota > Acidimicrobiia > Acidimicrobiales > Poriferisodalaceae > DRKF01. The sequence goes on from DRKF01000265.1 coordinate 14,120, forward strand.
CGAGGCGGTCCGCCGGGCCCGCGATCGCGGGGTCCGGGCCGGGCTGTTCCGGCCCCGCACGCTGTGGCCGTTCCCCTCGGGGCGCCTGGCCGAGGTGACAGCCGGGGTCGACCGGGTGATCGTGGCCGAGATGAACCTCGGCCAGATGATCTCCGAGGTCGCCGGTGCCGCGGCCGCGACCACCGAGGTCGTCGGTCATCTGAGGGCCGACGGCAAACCGATCACCCCGTCCGAACTCCTCGAGACGGTGCTGGCACAGGGGGGAGACCGACCGTGACCGACGTCAGGAAGTACCTGCGGGAGTGGGCCATGCCCCACGTCCTGTGTCCGGGATGCGCCCATGGGATCGTTCTCAAGTCTTTCCTCGAGGCCGTGGACCAGCTCCAACTGGATCAGGACAAGGTGGCCATGGTCGCCGGAATCGGGTGCAGCAGCCGCCTGGCCGGCTACGCCGATCTCTGCACCATGCACGGCACCCACGGTCGGGCCCCGGCCTTCGCCACCGGACTGAAACTGGCCCGCCCCGACCTCGACGTCGTGGTCGTCAGCGGCGACGGGGACGGTCTGGCCATCGGGGGAAACCATCTGATCCACGCCGCCCGGCGCAACATCGACATCACAGTGCTGCTGTTGAACAACTCCATCTACGGGATGACCGGCGGGCAGGTGGCCCCGACCACCCCCCAGGGGGCCATCGCCTCCACCTCCCCCGGCGGCAACAGCGAGGCCTCGTTCGATCCTTGCCGCCTGCTGACGGGAGCCGGGGCCTCCTTCGTGGCCCGGGTGCTGGCGGCCACACCGATCGAGATGACCAAGACCATCGTCGAGGCCATGAGCCATCCGGGGTTCGCGTTCATCGAGATCGTGGGCGACTGTCCGGAATACTTCGGGCGCTACAACAAGGCCGGTGGTGGCGCCGAGATGCTCAACTTCATCGCCCGCCAGGGGGAGTCGGTCGCCGTCCCCCTCACCTCGAAGAGGTTCGTGAACCACGTTCCCGCACCCGAGCCCCGGCCCGGACTGCGCACCGGTGTGCTCAACCGCGAGATCCGCCCCGTCTACTCCGGGGTGAGGGGGGCGGTGTCCGATGAGGCCTGAGCACGCCCCCGTACTCGGCACCCGGCCGCCGGTGAGCCCCGGGGAAGGAGCCGATCACCGATGAGTCGTAGCGACATCCGGATCGCCGGAACCGGCGGGCAGGGGGTGATAACCGCGGGACGAATCCTGGCCGAGGCCGCCATCCGCTGTGGCCACCAGGCAACCCACAGCCAAGTCTACGGACCCCAGTCCCGGGGTGGGGCCAGTCGTTCCGACGTGGTCATCTCCACCGGTGACATCGGCTTCCCACTCACCGACCGACTCGATCTGCTGATCGCCCTGAGCGGGGAGGCCTACCTCCGCTACCTGGCCGATCTGGCCGATGACGGGCGCCTCATCGTCGACACCGGATGCGTGCCCGGCGACGGTGGGGATCCGGAGAACTATCCGATCGTGGACACCGCCCGGGAGGTGTCGGGTGGATTGCTGGCCACCGGGGTGGTCGCCCTCGGGGTGCTCCGGGCCGCCACCGGAATCGTGGAGGCGGAGGCGCTGCGGGAGACGGTGGCCGCCAAGGTCCCGCCCAGGCACCGCCGCATGAACCTCGAGGCCCTGGATGCGGGCATGAGCCTGGTGGGGGTGAACGCACTGTGAGGGGCACCAGACAGGCCACCGCCGGGGAGACCGTGAAGTCCACCCGGGACCGCGTCAGGGAGGAGGCGGCGGCCCTGTTCCGCGAACGGGGCTACAACGGGACCTCGATGTCGGAACTGGCCCGCCGGGTCGGGATCACCAAGTCCAGTCTCTACCACCACTTCCCCTCCAAACAGGCCCTGCTGGCGGAGATCATCGAGCTGACGGTGAACCGGGTCACGCCCCTGGTGGAGGAGGTGGCAGCCTCCGAAGCTCCCGTGGCCGAACGGTTGAGGCGGGTGGTCGCCATCCACACGGTGGAGGCCATCCGGGACCAGGACGCGGTGGCGTGCTTCACCGAGGAGGGACGGTACCTGTCCCCGGAGTTCATGGTCGCCCTGGTGGCCAAGCGCGACGACTACGAACGCATCTTCCGTCAGATCCTCACCGAGGGGATCCTCGCCGGCGAGTTCCTGCCCCAGGACGCCGATCTGACCGTCAAGGGCATTCTCGGTATGTGCAACTCCGCTGTCCGCTGGTACCGCCCCACCGGTCCCTACACACCCGAGGAGCTGGCCGATCGCTTCGCCCGCTTCGCGGTCACCGGAGTGTCGGGGACACCTGACCCAGCCGGAACCGGAGCAGGCGCAGACCCGGCTCCCGGCCCGATCCAGACCTCCGAGGCCCTGGTGCGATGAACGGCGGGGCACTGGCCGGCGTCACCGTCCTGGATCTCTCCCAGGGTGCCGCCGGGCCCACCTGCGCCATGCTCCTCGCCGACCTGGGGGCCGAGGTGATCAAGGTCGAACCCCCCGGAGGTGAGTGGGGGCGGGCCCTGGGTCCTCCCTTCGTGGAGGGGGTGGCGGCCGCCTTCCTGGGAATGAACCGCAACAAGCGGACCCTGGTCGTGGACCTCAAACAGCCGGGTGGGTCCGAGGTGGTGCGCCGCCTGGCCGAGGGCTGCGATGTCGCTCTGGAGAGCTTCCGACCGGGAGTGGCCGACCGACTGGGTATCGGATATCGGAGCCTCCGGGAGGCGAATCCCCGAATCGTCTACGCCGCCATCTCCGCCTTCGGGCAGAGCGGCCCCTGGCGGGATCTCCCCGGCGTGGACGGAGTGGCCCAGGCCATGGGCGGGATCATGAGCGTCACCGGTACCGAGGACGGTCCTCCGGTCAAGGTGGGCGTGCCCGCTGCCGACATGGCGGCCGGACTGTTCTCCGTTCAGAGCATCCTCGCCGCCCTCTACGCGAGGGAACGCAACGGTGAGGGACAGAGAATCGACATCTCCCTGCTGGACTCCCTGATGGCCTACCAGGTGGTCCCGCTCTCGATGTACCTGGCGAGTGGCACACCGCCCCGCCGATCGGGCAGCGCCGCTCCCTACGCCTGCCCGAACGAGGCCTATCCCACCTCCGACGGCCATGTAATGGTCGCCGCCTACATGCCCAGGAGGTGGGAGGCGCTGTGCCGGATCCTGGAACGTCCCGATCTGGTGTCCGATCCCCGCTTCGACACCAACGAGAACCGGGTCACCAACCGGGAGGAGCTGGCGGGAATCCTCGAGCCGATCTTCACCTCCCGCCCCACCGCCGAGTGGGTGAAGATGCTCCAGGACGCCGACATCATCTGTGGTCCCCTGCTCACATACCCCGAGCTGGTGGCCGAGGAACACGTGGTCGCGGCGGGCGAGCTGGTGACCGTGGACCATCCCGACTTCGACGAGTTCGAGGCCCCGCGTTTCCCGGGCCGCTTCACCGGGACCCCGTGCCGGTTCACCTCCTCGGTGCCCCTCAGACCGGGGGAGCACACCGAGGCCGTCCTCACCGACTTCGGGTTCACAGCGGACCGGATCCGGGAGCTGGTGAGCCGCGGCGTGGTGCAGCCGGCACCGGCGGGAGAAACCCCACCCAGAGAATCCGACCAAGGAGGACGGCAGTGACCGACACGGAGACCAGGCCGAGCCCCGACAGCGAGGCTCCCACCGGGCGGGACGAACCCGTCCTCTACGAGCGGGTCGGTGCCGTCGGCGTTCTGACCCTGAACCGACCCAAGGCACTGAACTCGATGACCGTGGGAATGCTGGAGACCATGGGGTCGATCCTCGACGAGATCGAGTCCGATCCCGACACCCGGGTCCTGGTGCTGACCGGAACCGGCGAGAGGGCCTTCTGCGTCGGGGCCGATCTCAAGAGCCGGGGAAGTGACTTCGAGGCCGGCCTCATCCACGACCCCCTGGGATTGCTGGTGCGCAGTGTGTTCGGGCGTCTGGAGGACCTCCACGTACCGGTGATCGTCGCCATCAGGGGCTACGCCCTGGGGGGAGGTCTCGAGCTGGCCCTGGCCGGGGACCTCCGGGTGGCGGGCGAGGGGGCCCGTCTGGGCTTCCCCGAGGCCAAGGTGGGCAGCCTTCCCGGAGCCGGCGGCACCCAGAGAGCCACCCGGCTCATAGGACCCGGCTACACCAAGGAGCTCATGTTCACCGCCGACCACATCAGCGCGGCGGAGGCGTTCCGGATGGGACTGGTGAACCGGGTCGTCCCCGACGACGAGGTCCTGGACCGGGCCATGGAACTGGCCGAACGGATAGCGACCCGGGCCCCCCTGTCCCACGACCGGGTCAAGGTGCTCGTCAACCGGGCCACCGAGACCGATCTGGAGACCGGCCTCGAGCTGGAGTCGACCAGCCACGCCGTCCTGCGGGCCAGCGAGGACCGGGACGAGGGCATCCGGGCCTTCAACGAGAAGCGACCGCCACAGTTCAGGGGGCGGTGAGCGGTGGGCCCGGCACCACGACCGACGAAACACAGCGGCGAGAGGGAGAACACAGCGTGAACGTGAAGGACAGAGTTGCCATCGTCACCGGTTCCGGACAGGGCATCGGCGAGGGGATCGCCCGGGTGCTGGCCGGGGCGGGGGCCCGGGTGGTCATCAACGACCTGGTGCCCGCCAAGGTGTCCGAGGTCGTCGACAGCCTCGGCGATCCCGCCGTCGGTCACGCCGCCGATGTGTCCACCGCCGAGGGAGCGAAGGGACTGATCGAGGCCGCCATCGAGGCGTTCGGCCGGGTGGACATCCTGGTGAACAACGTCGGCATGGCGCGCGACGGCTGGTTGGTCAAGATGAGCGAGGAGGACTGGGACACCGTCATCAGGGTGAATCTCAAATCGCAGTTCCTCACCTGCCGTGCCGTGGCCCCCACGATGATGGAGCAGAAGTCGGGTCGTATCGTCAACATCGCCTCCCGGGCCTGGCTGGGGGGACCCGGGCAGGCCAACTACGCCGCCTCCAAGGGAGGTGTGATCAGCCTGACCCGCACCCTGGCCCTGGAACTGGCCCGCTACGGGATCACCGCCAACTGCATCGCCCCCGCCCTGGTGGACACACCGCTGTTCCGGGGCCTCAAGGAGGAGGTGCAGGAGAGACTCATCAAGACCATCCCCGCCCGCCGTATCGGTACGCCGGAGGACATCGGCAACGCCGCGTTGTTCCTGGCATCGGACGAGTCGTCCTATGTGACCGGGCAGACCCTCTACGTCTGCGGCGGACGCAGCCTCGGCGCAGGCTGACAGAGCACAGGGGGGACCGACATGACCATGACGATGGCGGAGAAGATCCTGGCCCGGGCATCAGGGCGGGACCGGGTGCGGGCCGGGGAGTTCGTGGTCGGTGAGATCGATCTGGCTCTGCTGCACGACATCTTCGCCGCCGGGGTGTTCGACCAGCTGGCGCAGACCGGACCGGGAGGGGTGTTCGATCCCGAGAAGGTTGTAGTGGTGGTCGACCACCTGGTACCTGCCCCCACCGCGGAGGCCGCCGCCGTCCACCAGCGCATCCGGAGCCACGTCAAGGCCCTGGGGATCGGTTCGTTCTACGACTCCGGTCACGGCATCTGTCACCAGCTCCTGCCCGAACAGGGTCACATCCGTCCCGGCCGGCTGGTTGTCGGCACCGATTCCCACACCACCACCTACGGTGCCCTCGGGGCCGGCGGAACCGGTATCGGCACATCGGACATGGTGTACGCCCTGGCCACCGGGCGCCTGTGGTTCCGGGTGCCCGAGACCATCCGCTTCGAGCTGTTCGGCCGTCTGGGGAACCGGGTCTCCTGGAAGGACGTGATCCTCCATCTGGCCGGGCGTCTGGGCGCCGACGCCGCCCAGTACCGGGCCATGGAGTTCGGAGGCCCCGGTGCGGGGGAGGCCGATGTGGCCGGCCGTCTCACCATCTGCAACATGGCGGTGGAGATGGGTGCCAAGTTCGGGATGTTCGCCGCCGATGAGGTGACCGACCGCTATCTCAGGGAGCACGGGGGACAGGGCTGTGAACCGTTCGGTCCCGACGCCGGCGCCGACTATCTGGAGACCCACGAGGTCCGACTCTCCGATCTCTCCCCCCAGGTAGCCCTTCCCCATGAGATAGACAACGTCAGTCCGGTGGAGGAGGTGGCGGGGACCGTCATCGACCAGGCGTTCCTGGGATCCTGCACCAACGGGCGGATCGAGGATCTCCGGGCCGCGGCCGAGGTCCTCGACGGTCACCGGGTCGCTCCCGGGGTGAGGATGCTGGTGGCTCCCGCGTCCCGGCGGGTGCTGCAGGAGGCGGCCGAGTCGGGAGTCCTGGCCACCCTGGCCGGGGCCGGGGCCTCGATCCTGGCTCCCGGCTGCGGTCCCTGCTTCGGTGGCCATGGAGGTCTCCTGGGACCCGGTGAACGCTGCATCGGCACCCACAACCGGAACTTCCCCGGGCGCATGGGCAGCGCCCGGGCCGAGATCTACCTGGCCTCGCCCGCCACCGTGGCCGCGTCGGCGTTGGCCGGGCGGATAGCCGACCCCCGGGAGGTGATCCCATGACCGAAGAACCGGCCAGGGGACGGGTCTGGAGATTCGGTGACGACATCAGCACCGACCTCCTCTCCCCCGGCGCCTACGCCATCGACCCGGTGGAGATCCGCCGGCTCCACGTACTGGAGTCGGTCGATCCCGACTTCGCCTCCCAGGTGAGACCCGGAGACGTCGTCGTCGCCGGCCGGAACTTCGGCTGCGGGTCCAGCCGGGAGACCGCACCGGAGAACCTGGCGGCCCTCGGTGTCTCCTGCGTGGTGGCGGAGTCCTTCGCCCGCATCTTCATGCGCAACGCCGTGGCCGTGGGGCTACCGGTTCTGGTGTGTCCCGGAGTCCACGAGGCTTTCGCCGGCGGTGACGCCATCGAGGTCGACCTCGCCTCGGGAGTCGTGACCTCGCCCGCCGATGGCCGGGAGCTGCACGGGAATCCCCTACCCGAGGAGATGAGACGGATCCTCGATGCCGGGGGAATCCTGGCCGCCCTGCGATCGGGATCGGATGAACGATGAGCACTTTGACCTGTGCGGGTACCGGACATACAGTCCCATTTGACGATCAGTTGAGCCCATGAGCACTTTGACCACCATCGAGGATGGGCTGGGGGACTCGCTCGCCGACCTGCTTCGTACCCTCGGCCGGACGGACGACGCTCTGGTCGCGGTCGGTGTCGGTATGGAGGTCATCGGCTGGAACCGGGCCGCCACCAGGCTCCTGGGGTACCCGCCCGAGGACGCCATCGGCCGTCCGTGCCATGAGATCCTGTGCTGGAAGAACCGCTGCGGCGACACCGTCTGCTTCGAGGACTGCCCGGCTCCGTCCCTCGACGATCAGGATGATCTGGTGGAGACCCGCCAGGTGCTGGGACGCTCGGCCGACGGTACGACCCTGTGGCTCAGCGCCAGCACGATCGTTCCCGTCGGGGATCTGCGCCACCAGTGTCGTCTGGTGCACCTCATACGTGAGGTGGCTCTGCCCCCCGAGCTCGAACGCCTCCTGGTCGAGCGGCTCAGCGCCTGGTCCCCGGGCACCGCGGTGGCTCCACCCCGGCGACCCGACCCGCTCGTCGTGCTCACGGCCCGGGAGCGCGAGGTGCTCAATCTCCTCACCGAGGGTCTCGACGGAGCCGCCATCGCCCGGGAGCTGTATCTCTCCCCCGCCACCGTTCGAAACCACGTCCAGCACATACTCAAGAAGCTGGGGGTGCACAGTCGGGTCGAGGCGGTGGCCCTGGCCCTGCGGGCCCGCTGAGAACCGCCGGCCGATGGGCGACGACTCCCCTTCCTTCCACCTCACGTTCGACGGGGCGCCCCATTGTCCCCACACCGACGCTCTGCTCGACGTGTTGGCGGCTCACGGTGTCACCGCCACCTTCTTCCTCGAAGGGCATCGCCTGGAGGACCAGGCGGAATGCGCCCGCCGGATCGTCACCGCCGGACACGAGATAGCCAACCACTCCTACACCCACCCGATGATGGACGAACTCGACCCCGAGGAGGTGGTCGGGGAGGTCCGCCGGGCCCAGGAGGTGATCCACCACGAGACCGGGGTCCGGACCCGACAGTTCCGGCCCCCCTGGGGACGGCTCAGCGACGAGGCCGTCAGGGCGGTCCACGCCACGGGCCACGACGTGATCCTGTGGAACGTGAGTATCCGCGACTGGGAGGGGCCCGACGCCGCCTCGGTCGCCAACCGGATACTCCGCGGTCTTGCCGACGGGTGCATAGTCGCCCTGCACGACCGGGTCGAGTGGAACCCCGAGGTGCTGGAACTGGTGATCCCGCGCATCGAGGCCGCCGGCTACAGCTTCCGACCGGTCTCCGAGGCCCGCGACGGCGACGCTGTTCTTCGCCGCCCGACCGGAGGCACCGTAGTCTCCTGACCCTCGCCGGGAAACCCGTCCAGACAGGAAAGGGCTGACCATGTTCAGCATCAACCAGGATGCCGTGGGCATCGTCACCGAAAGGATCCTGCCGTTCGCCGAGCAGCTCCGATGCCAGGTCTCGCACCTCGAGAACGGAGCCACGGTGGTCGACATGGGGGTGGAGGCCCCCGGAGGCTGGCGGGCCGGGGAGCTGTTCGTGCTGGCCACTATCGGCGGGCTGGGACGGGTCGGGTTCGGGAGCTTCGACGTCAACGGAGTCACCGTTCCCTCCGTCGATGTCCACATCGACCAGCCCCAGACGGCGTGCCTGTCCTCCCAGTTCTCCGGCTGGAGGATGTGGGAGAGCGACCAGTGCGACGGCATCGTCCCCATCGGTTCGGGACCGGCCCGGGCCCTGGCCCGCAACGACATCTTCTCCCAGGTCTGGCCCTACACCGATCGTCATCACGCCACGGTCTTCGGTGCCCAGACGACCCGGCTGCCCAGCGCCGGTTTCGTGGACGAGGTCGCCGAGGCCTGCGGGGTCGAACCGGCCGATGTCTACGTGTTGGCGGCCCGCACCGGCAGCCTGAGCGGATCCATCCAGGTCTGCTCACGAACCGTGGAGGCCTCGATCTGGCGAATCCACCGCAAGGGATTCGACATCACCAAGGTGATCTCGGGAATGGGTACCTGTCCCCTCCCGCCGGTCACCCGCGACGAGTTCACCGCAATGCACCGGGTGAACACCGCTCTGCTCTACGGAGTATCCGTCCGGTTCATCGTGGACTGCGACGACGACGAGATCACCGAGGTGATCGATCTGCTGCCGTTCAACGCCTCCCGCCGCTTCGGGGAACGATTCGCCGACCTGTTCGAGGAGGGGGAACGCGACTTCTACAAGGTCGACAAGGACGTGCACACCGTCGCCGCGTACGAGTTCTGGAACCAGGCCACCGGGAACGTGTTCCGCTCCGGAGAGATCCGCGAGGACATGCTGGCCGAGGCGTTCTTCGCAGCCGGGACCCACTGATGAAGACCCCCACCGCCCAACCCCGACCGGTGGGAACCGCCCAGACCCACCTCGCAGCCGGGACCCACTGATGAAGACCCCCACCGCCCAACCCCGACCGGTAGGAACCGCCCAGTCCCACCTCGGTTCCGCAAGCTGATGACCCTGGAGGTCGGGGCCATCGTCCTGCCAACGATGACCGCGGCGGAGATGATCGACACCATTGTCGCCGCCGAGGGGATCGGGCTCGACTACTGCCTCGTCGCCGACGAGAGTCTGCTGACCGATCCCTACGTGGTCCTCGGCGCCGCCGCCCGTCTGACCTCCCGGATCCGCCTGGGTCCGGTGACCAACGGCTACACCCGTCACCCCGCCGTGTCCGCCGCCGCCATCGCCACCCTGAACAGCCTCTCGGGGGGTCGGGCCGTGGCCGCCCTCGTCGCCGGAGGGTCGATGGCCCTCGGTCCCCTGGGGATTGAGCGCGCAGCTCCGCTCACCGTGGTCGGGGAGACCATCGAGGTCATGAAACGGCTGTGGTCCGGCGAAGCGGTCACCTGGCACGGAGACCGCTTCAGCCTCGACGACGCCCGACTGGGACCCGGCCCCCAGGACATTCCCCTGTGGATAGCCGCCCGCGGACCACGGCTCCTGTCCCTGGCCGGCCGGGCCGCCGACGGGGTGATCCTGGAGGTCGGGGCCGATCTGGCGGGGGCCCTGGC
>DRKF01000266.1 GCA_011051915.1 Acidimicrobiales bacterium
ACCGGGGTCACCTACCTGAGGGGGTCGACCGGGGAACCCATCGACCTGGGTGAGGGGGATCTGGTCTCGGACGCCCTGGCGCTGACCGGAGAGCGGGTGGCCGTGGTCGTGACCAAGCACATCCCGGCGGGGGCCGGCCTCGGAGGGGGCAGCTCGGACGCGGCGGCGATACTCAGATGGGCCGGGGTCACCGACCCCGGGTCGGCGGCGTCGATAGGGGCCGATGTGGCGTTCTGCCTGGTCGGTGGACGGGCCCGCGTCGGTGGGACAGGGGAGCTGGTCAGGCCCCTGCCACCGCTCGAGGCGACCTACACGCTTCTCACCCCACCCCTGCATGTCGCCACACCGGTCGTCTACCGGAGGTGGGATGAGCTGGGCGGTCCGACGGGTCAGGGCGACAATGACCTCGAACCCGCTGCCGTGGATGCCTATCCCGAGCTGCTGCGGTGGAGGGATCTGCTGGGTGAGGCCACCGGAGTCACCCCCGCCCTGGCGGGAAGTGGAGGCACGTGGTTCGTTCCCGGAGAGTTCGCCACGACCCTCGGAGGTGTGGCGACCGTCGTGACCCACACCGTGGGTCCAACGGGTCCGGTGCCCGGTGCATCGAACCGGGGATGAGACGGACCCGACCGGTCGGATGACGGCGGTTTGCGAACCGGGGATGAGAAGACCCCCGGCCGGTCGGGGATCGGTCGGGGAGATGAGAATGACGTTCCCGGTCGGGACCGACCCCGAGGGGTCGGCTCGACTAGCGGCGACGCTGGTGTCGGGTACGCCGGAGCATCTTCCGGTGCTTTTTCTTACGCATGCGCTTGCGGCGCTTCTTTACGAGCGATCCCATGGAGTCGGGGAGAGTAGCTTCCCGGAGGTGGGGATGAAAGTCTGGGGCCAGGAAAGTGCGGGACCGGCGGTCGCCCCAGGCGCTCGTCGCCCGGAAACACTCCCGTGTCGTGTCATCGGAGGTGGGTGAAAACGTTGGACAGTTCGGATATGCAGGGAGTGACCACACCACCCGCGGAGTTGGCCCGCACATCGGCGCGACCGGCACCCTCCGGTGCCGGGGCCCCGTCGCGCCCCGCCGGCGAGGACGATCTGGTCCGCCGCGCCCCCAACGACGCCGACGCCTTCACCGAGCTGTACCGCTTCTACCTCCCCAGGATCCACGCCTTCGCCTACCGCAGGTCGGGTTCGACGGAGGTCGCCGAGGACGTCACCGCCGCCACCTTCGAGCGGGCCCTGCGCAACATCTCCCGGTTCAGCCCACGGGGAGGCGGGTTCGGGGCCTGGTTGTACCGGATAGCCGCCAATCAGCTGAACGACCACCACCGCCGGTCCGGCCGCGAACGCAGTGACAGGGGTCAGAGGGCGATCGCCATGTTGAATCCCTCTCCAACCGCTCCCGAGGAAGAGGTTCTCGCCGACTACGACCGGGCGAGGGTACTGGCCGCGCTGTCGCGGATTCCCCCCCGGTATCAGCGGGCGATATCGCTCCGGTATCTCGCCGATCTGGACAACGAGTCGGCGGCGGAGGCGATGGGTATCAGCCGTTCGACGATGGCCGTGGTGCTGCACCGTGCGTTGCGGGCCCTCCGGCGCGAGCTGGAGTCGGCGGCATGAACGGCGGCGCCCGCGGGGAGGCCGGGGACGACTTCGAGGAGCTCCGAGACCGGTTGCGCGCCCTGGGGCGGGTTCCCGCTCCCGATCCGTCGCCGGGTTTCGCCGATCGCCTCGAACGCCACCTGAGGACTCTGCACCTGGCCAGGGGACACTCGCCGGTGGGGCCTTCGGACGGGAGAAGACCCGCGACCGGTCCCGGGTCCCCGCTGAGGCCGCGGGTCCGGGGACGAACCGGTTCCGCCGGACGCGGCGGTGTGCGAGGCCCGCGCCGGCGGCGTTGGCCCACCACGCTGGTGGCCGCGGCCTTCTCCGCCGCCGCCGTCATGCTGGGCGTCGGATCGTTGCGGGGATCGACTCCTGAGGTCAGGGTCTCCGCCGCCAACGAGACCGTGGTGCTGATGCCCGGTGGAGCGGTGGTGGAGGCCCGTCCCGGTCTGGTGGTCCCCGAGGGGGCGGTGCTCGAGGTGGGGCCGGGCGGTTCGGTGAGGTTCGGCGACATGTCGTTGGGGCCGGGCCAGAGGGCGATCGTCGACGACGGAGGGTTGCGCATTGGTCGCACCGGCGGGGGAGACGTGGCGGCACTCCTGGGTGAGGATGGTGGCGCGGTGGCCACCATCGATTCACCGGTGGGAGACCCACCGTCGACCCGGCAGGGAGCGTCGGGCCGCGAACCGGCGATGGTCACCACCACGATCGCCGTCGAACCCACCGCTGTGACCACCGAGGTGTCACCGGCCACGACCCTCCCCCTCGCCGTACCCCCCGATCCCGACTCGTCGAGCACCTCGGAGGCACCGGCGGCCGGTGACCAACCCACGGGGGGTGAGCCGCAGGGCGACATCGGCACCGCGTCCAGCCAGGTCCGAGAACCCGATCCCGTGCCCACCACCGAGGCTGCGGCTCCCACCGATCCACTCTCACGTACCGAATCGGCCACGACCACCACCAGCTCCGTCCCGGCCCCTGCCGAGACTCCCACCGTGGACCCCGTGGACTCGGGGGACGGCCAACCCGACGGGGAGGCCGGTCTGCTGTCGGGCGAGGGAAACCAGCCGGAGGACGACTCGGGGGCGGAAGGGTCCCTTCCGCCCCCCTGCCCGACCACGGGCACCGACGAGGGCCCTTCGACGACGGACCCGGACGGATTCCCGTCCACCAGCACCCAGGTCACCGTGACCGAGGCTGATCCGACCACAACGCTCCCGGGCTCATCCTCCACAGCTGCGACCACGGGTTCCCAGTCGCCGGCCCCCACCTCGACGGCTCCGGTCGGCTCGACGACCTCCACCACCTACCCGGTTCCGGACCCGTCCGGTACCTCGGTGCCGGACCACCTCCTGGCGAACATGACCACCGAGGGCACCGGCGACTGCCTGCCCCCCGAGGTCGAGAGCGTCATCCAGGCGGTGGAGGATATCCTCACCGCCGTCCCCTGATCGGCGGTACCGTGGACGGGATCCGATCGGGGGTCGTTCAATAGGCAGGACAGCGGGTTTTGGTCCCGTCAATGGAGGTTCGAGTCCTCCCCCCCGAGCCACCTCCACCGTCTCGGGCCCGGTGGAACATCCCGATCCTGGAGTGAGATGACCAGAGCGCGAGTATCCGCCATAGTCCTGGCGGCCGGCCAGGGAACCCGCATGCGTTCGCGGCTTCCGAAGCCGGCCCACCGTCTGTGCGGGCGTCCGATGGTCTCCTACGTGCTGGACGCCCTGGCCGACGTCAACGTCGAGAAGGCGGTGGTCGTCGTGGGTCACGGGGCCGAGCGGGTTCGGGAGTCGGTCCTCCGGCACGCCCCCGAGGCCATGGACGTGGTGTTCGCCGTCCAGGAGCGACAACTCGGCACCGGCGATGCCGCGGCGGTGGGCCTCGACGCCTTCACCTCCGTCGAACTCGACGACGAGGAGGCCGTCCTCGTCGTCATGCCCGGGGACACCCCACTGATTCGCCCGGCGACCATCGTCTCGCTGGTGGAGGCCCACAACCGGGAGAAGGCCGGCGCCACCCTGCTCACGGCCCACCTCGAGGACCCCACCGGATACGGGAGGGTGATCAGGGGTCGCGGCGGTCGGGTCGACCGGGTGGTCGAACAGGCCGACGCCACCGAGGAGGAGAAGGCCATCGACGAGGTGAACACCTCGATCTACTGCTTCCGGCGGAGCCTGCTCGCCCCGGCCCTGCGCCGGGTGACCCCGGCCAACGCACAGGGCGAGTACTACCTGACCGACGTGGTGGGGGTCCTGCGGGACGCGGGCTATCCCATCGCCGCGGTACCCGCCGACGACCCGGGAGAGACGGTCGGGGTCAACGACCGGTTGCAGCTGGCGGCGACGGAGGCCGCCCTCAGGTCTCGGACGAACCGGGCCTGGCTGCGATCGGGTGTGACCCTCGTCGATCCCGCCAACACCTACATCGACACCACCGTGAGTATCGGTGAGGACGTCACCGTCTACCCGGGCTCCATCCTGAGGGGGGCGACCGTCGTCGGGTCGGGAGCGGTCATCGGGCCCGACACCTCCCTCACCGACTGCGTGGTCGGCCCCGGTGCCCGGGTCGAGAGATCCACGTGCACGGGGGCGGCCATCGACGCCGGGGCCCGGGTCGGCCCCTACTGTCACCTGGAGCCCGGTGCGCGAATAGGGGAGGGTACGGTCACCGGACCGTTCTATGCTGTGCCCGCCCGCGACACGGGGACTCCGGAACGGAGCGCCTCGGACTAGGGCCCGAGCAGCTACCCGAGGGGGCGACACCATGATGGAGTTGGTGGCCAAGAAGCGGATGCACCTGTTCAGTGGGCGCACCCACGAACCTCTGGCCCGGGAGATCGCCCAGCATCTGGGAGTGACCCTCGGGGAACCGAACCTGGTCGATTTCGCCAACGGGGAGATCAAGTGCCGGTTCTCCGAGTCGGTCCGCGGCGGTGACGTCTTCATCGTGCAGACCCACGCCGGTGGGGACGGCCGATCGCTCAACGACTCGATCATGGAGCAGCTCATCATGATCGACGCGGCGCGGCGGGCATCGGCCAAGAGGATCACCGCCGTCATCCCGTTCTACGGTTACGCCCGCCAGGATCGCAAGGCCTCGGGTCGCGAGCCCATCACCGCCAAGCTGCTGGCCAACATGTTCTCGGCCGCGGGAACCAAGAGAATCGTCAGCGTGGATCTGCACTCGGGTCAGATCCAGGGGTTCTTCGACGGTCCGGTCGACCATCTCACGGCCATGCCGGTGCTGATCGACCGGCTCAAGGCCATCGTTCCCGCCGACTCCGTGATCGTCTCCCCCGACACCGGTCGGGTGAAGGTGGCCGAGAGGTACGCCAAGCGTCTCGACGCCGACGTGGCCGCCATCTACAAGAGACGTTCCACATCGAGGGTCAACGAGGTGGAGAGCCGCGGCGTCATGGGTGAGGTCGAGGGTCGGGTCTGTGTCCTGGTCGACGACATGATCGACACCGCCGGCACACTGTGCTCCGCCGCCGATGAGCTGATGGGGGCGGGAGCGGTCGAGGTCATCGCCGCCACCACCCACGCGGTCCTCTCCGGTCCGGCCGTCGACCGTCTCAAGAACTCCGTGCTCTCGCGGGTTCTGGTGACCAACACCCTGCCGGTCCCGCCCGAGAAGCAGTTCGACAAGCTGGAGGTGCTGTCGATCGCCCCGGTGATCGCCGACGCCCTCGACGCCGTGTTCGAGGACACCTCGGTGTCGGAGATATTCGACGGCGAGAACCAGTCCTGAACCCGGTCCCCTCCCCGGCGGAGGACCGAAATGCCCACACTGCGGCCAGACCTCTGTTGGAGGGGCGCCGGTCCTGACGTAGACTGTCCAGTCGCGCCCGATCCTCAATGGATCGTCTTCTCCGCGCCGAAATAACGGAGTTCTCCCCTGTCATGGATGAAACAGTTCTTGTTGCCGAGACCGGTCGCCCCCTCGGTAGCCGCGCATCACGTCGCCTGAGGGCCCAGGGCAAGATCCCCGGTGTCGTGTACGGCCACGGTGCCGACCCCCTGGCCGTCGCGGTGGACCGCCACGACTTCCGGACCGTGCTGCGAAGCGCCGGCGACAACGCCCTGATCGATCTCGATCTCGACGGTGAGATCCATCTGGCGATCGTGAAGGACCTCCAGCGTGATCCCCTGAGGAACAGGGTGAACCACATCGACTTCCAGAGGATCGACCGCGACGAGAAGATCGAGGTCGTCGTACCGATCCGCCTGGTCGGTGAGGCCGAGGAGGTCACCAAGCAGAGGGGACTCATCCAGCATCAGTTGAGCAGCGTTCCCGTGATCGCCCCGGCCGGAAAGCTCCCCAAGTCCATCGAGGTGGACATCTCGGGACTGACCCTCGATCAGCCCATCCGCGTCGGCGACCTCGATCTGGGCGAAGGCGTCGAGACCGATGCCGATCCCGCCTCGGTGATCGTGGTGGGCATCATCACCCGGGCCGCCCTGGCGGCCGAGGAGGAGGGTGAGGAAGGGGCCGAGGCGTCCGAGGGGGCAGCCGAGTCCTCCGAGGAGAGCGGGTCGGCGGACTGACCGCCGAACCGGATTCGGGAGAGCCGTAGATGGCCGGAGCCGGACGGACTCCCTTCGACCGGGCCGCCGAACGGAGGGGAACCGCGGCCGACCATCTGGTCGTCGGCCTGGGCAACCCCGGGGACCGCTACGTCGGGACCCGTCACAACGTCGGGTTCGAGACCATAGGACTCCTGGCCGAGCGCCACGGAGCCAAACTGAGTGCGGCCAAGAGGGAACAGGCACTCGTGGCCGAGGTCACCATCGGGGGACGGCGTGTGGTTCTGGCCCAGCCGACCACGTACATGAATCTCTCCGGCGAGAGCGTGGCCCGCCTCGTTCCCCGCTACGGGATCACCGATCCCCGGGACCTGACGGTCGTGCACGACGAGATGGACCTGCCCGTCGGGAGGCTCAAGGTGAAGTTCGGCGGCGGTGCCGCGGGCAACAAGGGAATCCAGTCCATCGACCGGCATCTCCACACCCCCGACTACGTGAGGGTGAGAATCGGGGTGGGCAAACCCCCTCACCCCCGGGCCGGAGCGGACTACGTGCTCAAGCGTCCCCCGGCCGCCGAACGCGGCGAACTCGACGTGGTCGTCCAGGAGGCGGCCGACGCCGTGGAACTCATCATCGGTGAGGGTGTGGCCGAGGCGATGTCGCGCTTCAACCGCAGATGACGTCCATACCCCTGACAGCTCTTCCCGGGGTGGTGGCCGGCGAAGCCTCCCTCACTGCGATGCTGGGACGACGGTCGGGAGTCCTGGCCGTACCCGAAGCCGTTCGGGCCGTGGTCGTGGCCGCCCTGTCGCTCCGGTCGCAGGCCCGTCCCCTCGTGGTGGCGGTACCGACGACGTCCATGGCCGAAACCCTGACCGCGGACCTCGGCGTGTACCTCGGCGAGGACGAGGTCATGAGCTTCCCGGCCTGGGAGACACTGCCGTTCGAACGGGTGAGCCCCGCGGTGGACACCATGGGTCGCCGTCTGGAGGTCATCTGGCGGCTGCAGAAGCCCGAGAGGTATCCCTCCGTCGTCGTGGCCCCGGTGAGAGCCCTGGTGCAGATCCTGGGGCCCGCCGGCCACTCCGCCGAGCCATACGAGATAGGGCCCCACGACTCCGTCGATCCCGAATCCCTCGCCCACTGGCTGGTCGAGTCGGGATACCGCCGGGAGTTCCAGGTGGAACATCGGGGAGAGTTCGCCATCCGGGGTGGAATCGTGGACGTGTTCCCCTCGACGGCGGAGGTTCCGGTCAGGATCGACCTCTGGGGTGACGAGGTCGAACGCCTCACCGAGTTCTCCGTGGCCGATCAGAGATCCACCGTCGACCTACCCGGGGTACGGATCTTCCCCGCCCGCGAAGTGGTCCCCACCCCTGATGTACGGCGCAGGGCCGAACAGTTGGTGGTCGACGAGCCGTGGGGGCGTGAGCAGTGGCAGAGGCTGGCCGACGGCGAGATCTTCGACGGTATGGAGTCCTGGCTGCCCTGGCTGGTCGACAGCCCCGAGATCCTCTTCGACCGGCTCACTCCCGAGGCGCAGATCCTTCTGGTGGAGCCCCGGCGCATGAGGGACCGGGCAGCGGATCTCCGGGCCGAGGAGGCCGACCTGGCCCTGACCCTGGCGGGAACCTGGGGGGCGCTGGAGTCCGACGGCTCCGAGCGCGACTTTCCCCGGCTCCATGTCGATTTCGAGCGACTCCAGACCCACACCACCGCTCCCTCGTGGGTGGTGACGGGCACCGCTGACTCACCCGAGCAGCCGGCCGTGGAGGCCAGGGGGTGGGAGCCCGTCGCCGGTGACCCGTCCCGGCTGATGAACCAGCTGCGTGGGCTGATCACCGACGGCTACCGGGTGGTCGTGACAGCCGAGGGCGAGGGTACGGCTCAACGGCTGGTCGAGACCCTGGGTGGGGAGGGAGTGGCCCTGACCCCGGCGGCGGCCGACGGATCCGATCTGGTCGAACCGGGTGGCCGGGTGGCCGTGGCCCGAGTCGAACACGGTTTCGTCCTGCCGAACTCACGCCTGGCGGTTCTGACCGAGAGCGATCTGACCGGTAGGCGACGCACCCACCGCCGGCCCCGGGCCCGACGGGGTCAGCAGGGCTCGTTCGAGGATCTCAAGCCCGGCGGCTACGTGGTCCACCATCACCACGGTGTCGCCCGCTACGCCGAGATGGTCACCCGCTCGATCATGGGTCAGGAGAGGGACTACCTGATTCTGGAGTTCAAGGGCGGCGACCGCATCTATCTTCCCTCCGACCAGATCGACCTGATCCGCCCCTACACGGGGGGTGAGTCACCCACCCTGAACAAGATGGGCGGGGCGGAGTTCCAGAAGACCCGTTCGAAGGTTCGTCGTGAGGTGGACCGGATCGCCCAGGAACTGGTGGTGCTCTACCAGACCCGGGTGAACAGCGAGGGTCACGCCTTCGCTCCCGACACCCCCTGGCAGAGGGAACTGACCGACTCCTTCCCTTTTCAGGAGACGCCCGATCAGCTCGAGGCCGTGGAGGCCATCACCTCCGACATGGAGTCCACCGCGCCCATGGACCGGCTGGTCTGCGGCGACGTCGGCTTCGGCAAGACCGAGGTGGCGATCAGGGCGGTGTTCAAGTGCATCCAGGAGGGCAAGCAGGCCGCCGTTCTCGTGCCCACGACCCTCCTGGCCCAGCAGCACCATCAGACCTTCGCCGACCGCTTCGCCCCCTTCCCGGTGAGGGTCGAGTCCATCTCGCGGTTCCTCACCCCGGCCCAGCAGAAGGAGGTGGTGGCCGGGC
>DRKF01000267.1 GCA_011051915.1 Acidimicrobiales bacterium
CTCATGGAGAGCTTCGGTCATTGGTACATCCCCCGGCGGCGCCCCGAGTATCTGAGGCGCAACGCCCTGGTCGTTCTGGGCAATATCGGTGATCCCTCCGATCCCGCCACCGAATCGATCCTGATCGAGTGTCTGAACCACGAGACCGCCGTGGTCCGGGCCCATGCGGTGTGGGCGGTCCGGCGCCTGGGGCTGGACCACCTCTTCCCGCGGTGCGCAATGGACCCCACCGCCGAGCTCGACCCGGAGGTGAGAGCCGAGTTCGAGTCCGAGGTCAGGCCGCGGATCGGGCAGGATGGTCGGCCGTGAGACGCCATCTCCTCGTCACCAACGACTTCCCACCCAAGGTGGGGGGGATCCAGAACTACCTGTGGGAACTGTGGCGCCGTCTACCCCCTGAAGCGGTGACGGTGCTCACCACCCCCTATCGGGGGGCCGCCGCCTGGGATGCCGAGCAGGATTTCAGGGTGGTGAGGGCCCGCGACCGGGTCCTGCTGCCCCGTCCGGGCATGGCGGCGATGATCGACGATCTCGCCGATGAGGTCGATGCCGACCTGGTCGTGGTGGATCCGGCGCTGCCGCTGGGCTTCGTGGCTCCGAGACTGCGTCACCGTTACGGCGTGGTCCTCCACGGGGCCGAGGTCACCGTACCGGGGCGCCTGCCGGTGGCCCGTCGGGCCCTGTCCCGGGTCCTGGTGGGGGCGGAAGTCGTCATAGCGGCCGGTGGCTATCCCGCGGCCGAGGCCGAGCGGGCGGCCGGCCGGCCCCTGCCGGTGGTCGAGGTACCCCCCGGTGTCGACGTCGAGCGGTTCCGGCCCCTGTCCGACGAACGGAGGCGAGGTGCCCGGGAGCGGTTCGGACTCGACCCCGACGGCGAACTGGTCGTGTCGGTGTCACGCCTGGTGCCCCGGAAGGGTTTCGACTCCGTGATACGGGCCGTGGGAGTCCTGGCGGCGACCCGACCCGGACTGAGACTCGCCATCGGTGGCGGAGGTCGGGATCGGCGACGTCTGGAGAGAATCGCCGACCAGGTCGAGGCTCCGGTCACATTCCTCGGACGCTTCGACGAGAACGACAAGGCCGACATCTACGGAATGGGCGACGTGTTCGCCATGGCCTGCCGCACCCGTTGGCTGGGCCTGGAGCAGGAGGGATTCGGGATCGTGTTCCTGGAGGCGGCCGCGGCCGGGGTTCCCCAGGTAGCGGGCCGGAGCGGGGGAGCCGAGGAGGCGGTCCAGGACGGTGTCACCGGGCTGGTCGTATCCGATCCGACCGATCCCGGCCAGGTGGCCCTGGCGATCGGACGAATCCTGTCCGAGGACGATCTTCGGGCCGCGATGGCCGTCGCCGGCCGTCGCCGGGCGGTCGAGGCGTTCTCCTACGACGTGCTCGCCGCCCGTCTGGCCGAGGCCCTGGGATGATCGAGCGCCGACCGACCCCATCGGAGGCATCGGCGTGACCGGTCCTCCGTCGCCGGTTCCCGAGTCACGTCCCCCCCTGGAATACCCGGAGGTCAGGGCCTCGTGGATCGGGACCCTGATCCTGTTGGTCTCCCTGGCGATCGGGGTCGCCTCCCCGACGCGACTGGGGATCGTCACCCTGGTGGTGTCGCTCCTCCTGCTGCTGGGCGGTATCGCCGCCTTCACCTGGTCGTTCGTCGTGGCTGCCGCCCGCAGTCGCACCGAGCTGCTGTCGGTGGCGGGTCTGTACCTGCTCAGCGAGGGGGCCCCGTCCTCGGTGAGGCGCCACCTGATGGGGGCCGAGCTGGTGCAGGTCGTGTCGTGCCTCACCGCGGCGTCCATCCGTCCCTTCACCCCGGTGGCGTTCGGGATACTGGCTCCCGTGTACGGCCTCGGAGTGGCGGGGGTCTGGTCGGCCAGACACGGTAGATTCAGACCCCGGACACAGAACTGACGTGGCCCAGCGTTCCTACTGCCGATCCCGGCGGGGAAGATCTCCGGTCTCCCCGTGTCGGAACGGCCCGGATCCGACGGGCAAACCACTCCCACCATGGAGGCCAGATGCTTGACGAGGCAACCGAAACCCGTGTCATCGAGGCGTCACCGGCCCGGTGCTACGAGCTGGCGGCCGACGTGGAGAGATACCCGGAGTGGACATCTGACCTCAAGGACGCCGAGATCCTCGAGAGGGATTCGGAGGGTCGCCCGCACCTGGTGCGGTTCCGGGCCGCGGCGATGGGTCGGAGCACCACCTACACCCTCCGCTACGACCACGGCGGAGCCCCCGAACGACTGTCCTGGGTGCTGGAGGAGGGCGACATAACCAACCGCCTCGACGGCTGGTACCGCTTCACGCCCGTCGAGGGCAATCCGGACCAGTGCGAGGTGACCTACCACCTGGAGGTCGAACTGATGGTCCCGCTACCCGGATTCGTCAAGCGACGGGCGGAGGGCCGGATAATCCACACCGCCCTCGACGATCTGCAGGCCCGGGCCGAGAGTTGACGGGGGGAACGGGCCCGGGGGACCCGGCGGACAACGCGCCCCTGGAGCACCTGAGGGCCGCGGCCCTGGAGTTCGTGAGGGCGGGTCAGGTCCTCCTGGCGGTGGCGGAGAAGACACTGGAGGACCCGGCATCGGCCGCCGATGTCGTGCAGCGCCTGGCCGACACCGGTCGGGAGTTCTTCGCCGCCTGGACCGGCCCCGGCCCGGCCGGCGACGAGGACAGCGATCTGTTCGCCGAATCGGACGGGATCACCGGTGATGACACCTCCGGCCCCGAGGGGGAAGACTGAGATGTCCGCCGGGCGGGCCGGGTACACGGTGGGAATCGATGTCGGCGGCACGAAGTGCCTGGGGGTGATCCTCGACTCCGACAATCAGGTCGTCGCCGAGACCCGGGTCGCCACACCGGCGGGCACCGACAACCTGGTGGAGGTGCTGGCCGAGGTCAGTACGGAACTGGTGCGGATACCCGGCGAGGTCGACGCCATGGGCTTCGGACTCCCGGGGCTCCTCGACACCGAGGGCAGGTTCCGGTTCGCCCCCAACCTGGGTGGGCCGGTCGAGGCGCCGATCGCCGAGCTCCTCTCGGAGCGACTCGGACGGCAGGTGTGGATCGACAACGACGCCAACTGTGCCGCCCGGGCCGAGCTGCGCATCGGGGCCGCCATCGGGGTGCAGGACGCGGTGCTGGTGACCCTGGGAACGGGGATCGGGTCGTCGGTGATCATGGCCGGAGAGGTCCAGAGGGGAGCCCACGGGATGGCCGGTGAGCTGGGCCACATGACCGTCGACGCTCACGGGGAGCCCTGCGCCTGCGGACGCAGGGGGTGTTGGGAGTCCTACGCCTCGGGCAGCGGGCTGAGGCGCATGGCCCGCACCGCCGCCATCGCCGAGTCCCCCAGCCAGATCCTGGTGCTCGCCGGGGGAGATCTCGAGAACGTCCGGGGGGAGCATCTGACCCGTGCCGCTCGGGACGGCGACGTCGTGGCCGTCGAGGTCCTGGACCGTTTCGCCTGGTGGCTGGCACTGGGCCTGGCGAATGTGTCGGCCGCCCTCGATCCGGAGCTGATGATCCTGGGTGGGGGCCTGGTGGCCGACTGGGATCTCTACGAGAAACCTCTGCAGAAGCACTACTCGGCCCTGGTCCTGGGGTCGGGTCACCGCCCCGATCCCGCCATCGTGCCCGCCGCTCTGGGCGAGAGGGCCGGGGCCATGGGGGCGGCCCTGCTGGCCCGCGACGAGTTCGCCTCCCGCTGAGCCGGGTGGCTCCGCCGGCTCGGGGCGTGTGCAGGGCGGGGGTCGATGGCGGCGGGGGTCCGGTCGGTGGGTACCCTCGGGCGCCATGGAATTCCGGCGCATCACGAACCTCCCTCCCTACGTGTTCACGATCATCGATTCGCTCAAGATCGAGAGGCGTAGAGCCGGGGCGGACGTAATCGACCTCGGATTCGGCAATCCCGACATCCCTTCCCCCGAACCCGTGGTCGACAAGCTGGTCGAGGCGGCCCGTAACGAGCGGAATCACCGCTACAGCTCCAGCCGGGGAATTCCCAAGCTCCGGCAGGCGGTCGCCGAGCTCTACCGGCGCAACTGGGGGGTGGAACTCGACCCCGAGACCGAGGTCATCAACACCATCGGCGCCAAGGAGGGTTTCTCCCATCTGATGTGGGCCCTGCTGGGTCCCGGGGACGCGGTACTCGTGCCCTCACCGTCGTATCCGATCCACCTGTTCGGCCCCATCTTCACCGGGGCCAGCGTGAGGGAGGTGCCCCTGGGCAGCGGCGAGGACTTCTTCGACTCCCTGGTGGAGAGGTTCGAGTACTCCTGGCCCCGGCCTCGCGCCATCATCCTGTCCTTCCCCCACAATCCGACCACCATGTGCGTCGACGCCGAGTTCATGCAGCGGATCGTGGACTTCGCCCGGGAGCGCGAGGTCGTGATCGTCCACGACTTCGCCTACGCCGACCTCGGATTCGACGGCTACCGGCCCCCCTCGATCCTGCAGGCGGAGGGGGCCCGCGAGGTGGCGGTCGAGTTCTACTCGCTCACCAAGTCCTTCTCGATGGCCGGGTGGCGGGTGGCGTTCTGTGTGGGGAATCCCGAGATCGTCGGGGCCCTGGCGAAGCTCAAGTCGTACCTGGACTACGGGGTCTTCCAGCCCATCCAGATCGCCTCGATAATCGCCATGAACGAACTGCCCGACTATCCCGCCCAGGTGGCTCAGGTGTACCAGGGGCGCCGGGATGCCCTGGTCAGAGGCCTCAACCGCATCGGCTGGAACGTGGAACCCCCGAAGGGGACGATGTTCCTGTGGAGTCCGATCCCCGAGCCCTACGCCCGGATGGGGTCGGTGGAGTTCACCAAGATGCTCGTGCGTGAGGCCGACGTGGCCCTGTCGCCGGGTGTCGGGTTCGGTCCCGGCGGTGAGGGCCACGTGAGGTTCGCCCTGGTCGAGAACGAGCACCGGATCAACCAGGCCATAGCCCAGCTGAGGGGCTCCCTCGATCTCCTGGATCCGAAGGGGTGAGGGCCCGGGGGTCCTGATACCCGGAGTGGTCCATCCGATGACACGGGGCCCGGGGTGCGAGGGCCTGAGACGGGACGGGTCTCGTGGGGCTCGGGCCGTCACTCCCCGGGGGAGGCCCATCGCCGGGATCGCTCCACCGCCCTCAACCAACCCTGGTGTCCCAGATCGGCCAGGGCGGGGTCCATTCCCGGTGTGAATGTGGCGTCGAGATGCCAGGCACCGGCGACATCGTCGAGGGACCCCCAGAAACCCTCCGCCAGTCCGGCCAGGAAGGCCGAACCCAGAGCGGTGGTGTCGGTGTACCGGGGTCGGGACACCTCGACGCCCAACTGGTCGGCCTGGAACTGCAGCAGGAGGTCCATGACGGAGGCCCCGCCGTCGACCCTCAGGGAGGCCACCTCGACCCCGCCCGCCTGCTCCATGGCCGTGACCACGTCGCGGGTCTGATAGGCCATGGACTCGACTGTGGCCCGGGCCAGATGAGCCCGGTTGGTGCCGCGGGTGATACCCAGGACCGAGCCGCGGGCGTAGGGGTCCCACCAGGGGCTGCCCAGCCCGGTCAGGGCGGGGACGAAGTAGACCCCGCCGGTGTCGGGGACACTCGCGGCCAGAGGGCCGGTCTCCGCCGCCTCGGAGATGATCCCGAGGCCGTCGCGCAGCCACTGGATGGCGGCGCCGGTTACGAAGATCGCCCCCTCGAGGGCGTAGGTGGTGGTTCCGTCGGCCAGGGTCCAGGCGACGGTGGTGAGCAGTCCGTCGACGGGATCGGGGCATGTGGTCCCCACGTTCATCAGCACGAACGACCCGGTGCCGTAGGTGTTCTTGGTCATGCCGGGGGAGAGGCAGGCCTGTCCGAACAGAGCCGCCTGCTGATCCCCGGCCACGCCGCTGATGGGTATCCCAGCCCCCAGGGGACAGGCCTCACCGGTCAGGCCGAATCGTCCCGACGACGGTTTGACCTCGGGCAGCGACTCGAGGGGGACTCCCAGCAGGTCGCACATCTCCGCTGACCACTCCAGGGAGCCGATGTCGAAGAGCATCGTCCGACTGGCGTTGGTGGTGTCGGTGGCGTGGACCGCCCCACCTGTCAGACGGTGCATGAGCCAGCTGTCGATGGTGCCGATCCTCAGGTCGGGACCGGCCGGCACCCCACCCGGGCCCAACAGCCAGGCCACCTTCGTCCCGGAGAAATAGGGATCCAGGACCAGGCCGGTGGTGGATCTGACCAGATCCAGACGGCCTTCGTCGACGAGGCGGTCGCAGACCCCGGCCGTGCGGCGGTCCTGCCAGACGATGGCCCGGTGCAGTGGCTCACCGCTGCGGGCGTCCCAGGCCACCACCGTCTCCCGCTGGTCGGTGATACCCAGGGCCGCCACCGGCTCCTCGAGAGCGGAGGCCATCTCCACCAGGGTGGCGACCACCGCCCGCCAGATCTCCTCGGGGTCGTGCTCGACCCAACCCGGGTGGGGGAAGTACTGGGGGAACTCGCGATAGGCGGACGCCCGCGGGGCACCGTCGTGGCCCACGGCGAAGGCGCGGACCCCGGTGGTTCCGGCGTCGATGGAGACTACAACGGCCATCTCCGAACCATAGTTGGCCGCCGGGGATCCCCATCCGACCCGCTGAAGGTCGATCCGCCGGGAATTTCGGGGGACGTCCGTCGCTGATGGGACCCCGAGGGCCTCCAGGGTCTGTACCGTCGGTCAGGTGCGACTTGGAATCCTCACCGGGGGCGGCGACTGCCCCGGACTCAACGCCGTGATCAGGGCCGTGGTTCGCAAGGCCCAGAAGGACTTCGACGACGAGATAATCGGGTTCCGGGACGGTTGGGCCGGGGTCCTCGAGAGCCGTTTCATGCCCCTGGACATCACCGCCATGAGAGGTGCCCTGCCTCGGGGCGGGACGATCCTGGGGACCTCCAGAAGCCACCCTGCCTACTACGAGGGGGGGTTCGAGAGAGCCCGGATGAACCTCGATCAGATGGGGATCGACTGTCTCATCGCGATCGGGGGTGACGGCACACTGGCCGTGAGCCAACGACTGATCGAGTTGGGCGGCAGGGTGATCGGGGTCCCCAAGACCATCGACAACGACATAGCCCTCACCGATTTCACCTTCGGGTTCAACACCGCCGTCCAGATAGCCACCGATCTCATCGATCGGCTTCACACCACGGCGGAGTCCCACAATCGGGTGATGGTCGTGGAGGTGATGGGTCGAAACGTGGGACACGTGGCGACCCACGCCGGGATCGCCGGGGGGGCGACGGTCATCCTGGTTCCGGAGTACCCCTTCGATATCGAGGTGGTGTGTGAGCAGCTGCGCCGCCGGCACTCCGGGGGCAGGTACGCCTCGATCGTGGTGGTCGCCGAGGGGGCCCGCCCCCGTGAGGGAACCATGGACACCGGCCCGGTGCAGCTGGACGAGTGGGGAAATCCGAAGCTGGGTGGAATGGGGGAGTTGGTCGGTCGGGCGATCTCCGATCGCACCGGATTCGAGTCCCGGGTCACGGTCCTGGGCCATGTGCAACGCGGCGGCACACCATCGGCCTACGACCGTGTGCTCTGCACCCGCTTCGGAGTGGAGGCCGCCGTCGCCGCCCATGACCATGATTTCGGCAAGATGGTGGCCCTCAAGGGCGAGCACATCGTCCGGGTTCCGCTCTCGGAGGTGGTCGGCCGGGAGAAACCGGTGGCGGCGGAACTGTTCGAGGGGGTCGCCGAGGTGTTCTTCCCTTGATTCCGGCGCCGAGAGATTGGTCCCGCCATGTGTGACACGGTCGTGAAGGTCGGACCTGACGGGGTTCTCTTCGCCAAGAACTCCGACAGGGACGCCAACGAGGCCCAGGTACTGCACTGGGTTCCGGCCCGGACCCACCGGGCCGACTCCGTCGTGGTCTGCACCTACCTCACCATCCCCCAGGTTCCCCGGACCCACGCGGTTCTACTGAGCCGCCCGTTCTGGATGTGGGGAGCGGAGATGGGTACCAACGAACACGGTGTGACGATCGGAAACGAGGCCGTGTTCACCGATCAGCCCTACGCCGACACCGGCCTCACCGGGATGGACCTGCTGCGTCTGGCCCTGGAAAGGGCCTCCACCGCGGCCGAGGCCGTGGACGTCATCGTGAACCTCCTGGAGGAACACGGCCAGGGCGGGGGATGCGGTTTCGAGAAGAGGGGATTCACCTACCACAACAGCTTCATCGTGGCCGATCCCACCACGGCCTTCGTGCTGGAGACCGCGGGCCGGTTGTGGGCGGTGGAGGAGGTGAGCTCCGGGGTACGGAGCATCTCCAACGGCCTGACCATTCCCGGCTTCGCCGAGGAACACCGCGACCAGTTGCGCAGCCGGGTGTCCGGCTGTGACGTGAGATCGGCCCGGACGGCGTCACTCGCCGCCGAGGCCGGGGAGGCCGCCGATCTCGCAGCCGTACTGCGTAGTCACGGATCGGCCACCTGGCCTCGGTACGATCTGTTGACGGGAACTCTCGGGATGCCGTGCATGCACGGGGGCGGGCTGATCGCCGGATCGGTGACCGTCGCCGGCTGGATCTCCGAGCTGCGTCCGGGCGGTAGCCGGCACTGGGCCACGGCCACGGCCTGCCCGTGCCTGTCGCTGTTCAAGCCCGTGGCCGTCGACACTCCCGTCCACCTGGGGTTGCCACCGGTCGGGACCTTCGATGATGGGGCCCTGTGGTGGCGCCAGGAGCGACTGAACCGGATGGTCATGTCGGACCCGGCCCGACTGGCGGTCCACCTCGAGGAGAGGAACGAGGTGGAGCGCGGCTGGTTCGCCGATCCTCCCCCGACCGTTGACGCCTTCGCCGAGGCCGATCGGCTCCTGGACCGATGGACCGCGGCGCTTCCGGTCGGTGCGGGGCACGGCGACACCCGCCCATGGTGGATGCGACGATACTGGGAGAAGAGGTCGCGGGCGGCGGGGATGCCGTCGGTCCCCGGTAGGTGAACCCGCCCTGGTGGTGGTGATCCCGGCCCGCGGTCCGGGAGTGCGCGGACCTCGTCGGTTCGGGGCCCGAGATTCCCTCCCGACGATGACGAACCGGGTGGGGGCCGTGGGTACAGTCGGGTTGGGGCATCCGGTCGGTTGCCCGGTTCTGGACATCGGCGGACGGCGGACCGTGAACCACACACAGACACGATCGACACCC
>DRKF01000268.1 GCA_011051915.1 Acidimicrobiales bacterium
CAGATCTCGCTGTCGCCACCAGGACCGCCAGTGGGGATGCAGCTTCGCCAGGTCCCCGCCGTCGAGGAAGTGGACCTTGCCCCAGTGAGGTCGTCCCTCATAGCGGGTGAAGATCCCCTCGCAGGCCCTGAACAGCGCCTCGTCGTCATGCCCGACTCCCTGGTGGACCGAGATGGTCACCGTGTCCCGGCCGTGGGCGGGACTCAGCCAGACATCGTCGGCGGCGACGGCCCGGTACTCCAGCGGCCATTCCAGGTCGGGGAACTCCGCGCTGATCAGGGCTCGGAGCTCGTTGAGGCAGGCCGGACCGGACTCGGCCGGGAGGGAGTACTCGATCTCGGTGTGCAGGTCGTTGCGTTCGGAGGAGATGATCTCGTCGCTCCAGCCGATCCGTTCCCACCGGTTGTCCTCCATGGGGTCGGGCCCGGCCTCGGTCTCCTCGAGCGACTTGCACACCGCCCGGGTCCGGCCCGGGTACCAGAAGAACTCGAAGTGTCTGGTGGCGGCGAACAGCTCGTCGATTCGGGCCATCACCGAGTCGAGGTCCTCGAGCCAGATGCGTTCGTGCAGGCGGTAGGAGTCCCTCACGGCGAGCGTCAGGCGGGTGACCACGCCGAAGGCGCCGAGGGAGAGGCGGGAGGCCTCGAAGAGGTCGGGGTTCTCCCGGGGGGAACAGCGGACGGTCGATCCGTCGGCGGTGATCATGGTCATCGCCCTAACCGCGGATGGGAAGTTCCCCAGGGTGCGCCCGGTGCCATGGGTGCCTGTGGCCACGGCGCCGGCTATGGCCTGGCGGTCGATGTCACCCTGGTTCAGCAGGGCCAGTCCGTGGGGCCGGAGCAGGGGACCGATCTGGTGGATGGCGGTTCCGGCGGCCAGGGTCACCTCCATGTGCCCACGGTCGAGGTCGATCAGGCCGCTGAGATCGGACAGATCGAGCAGGAGGCCGTCGGTGGCCGCCACGGGTGAGTGGCTGTGGGCGGAGCCCACCACCCGGATCTCTCCGTTGGTCCGCTCCCCCCGGGACACGAATTCGGCGAGCTCCTCCTCACCGCGCGGACGCCGGATCGCCTCGGGATGGGCGGTCACCCGGCCTGACCAGTTCTGCCACTTCATGATTGTCCAACCTCGGGTGTCGAGTGGTGTGTCGCCGGCCGTGGGGGTGGGGGTCCTGTCCCGTTCCGGTTCCCGCGGACCGGCCTCAGGGTGTCATGCACCGGCCGGGGGGTGCGACCTCGTCGGGAGCTCCGCCCACGGACTGCGCCCACTCCGAGACGTCCAGTACGAAGGTGACCGGCTCCTCGACGGACACCGAGATCACGATTCCGGTCACCCGGCCCTCACCGTCGAGAACCACCGCCCCGGAGTCCCCCGGCTGGGCGGCGAAGGTGATCTCGAACGCCTGCCGATTCACCTCGCCTTCGCGGTAGATGTCGGTCGTGGCCATGACCACCGGCATCAGGAACTCCACCGAGGCGGCCTCGGGTCGCCGACCGGTGCGGAACAGCAGCACCCGCTCGGCGGCCGGCCGGGACCCGGTGGCCAGCGGCAGAGGCTCGGCATCCAGTCCGGGGACGCGAACCATGGCGTAGTCCAGGTCGGTGTCGACCACCACCGGGAATCCGGTGAACGTGTCCCCCTTGGCCGAGGTGACCGTGAGCCTTTCGGCCCCGACGACGGTGTGGGCCGCGGTCACGACCAGCTCGGGGCCGACGGTGGCGCCGGTTCCCTCGTGGGGAGGGGGACAGGCCTCGGACCTGATGTGAACGGTCGACTCCAGTCCGGACCGGTCCGGTTCGGACAGTGACCTCCCGCATCCCGCCAGGACCATCAGGAAGGCCAGGAACACCAGGGCGGAGCCTGAGCGGAGCAGCGAGGACGGGGGTGCCTCACCCCTCGGGGGACTCACCCGTGCCCCGGTGCGAGGCACAGTGCCGCCCAGCCGTCCTCCCTGAGGATCTGCACCGGGACGAGTTCCCCGAGCAGGTCCAAAAGCTCGTCAACCTGGTTCAGGAGCACTCCGCTGACGATCAGCCGGCCTTGATCGGTGGTGAGCCGGACCAGATCATCGGAGAGTTCCCTCAGGGTGGGCAGGAGGAGATTGGCCATCACGAGGTCGTACCTGCCGGCGTGGGTGGACAGGTCGGTGTCACCGGGTCCGATCCGGTCGGCGACACGATTCTGCTCGGCGTTCAACTCCCACGTGGCGCGGAGTTCGGAGTCGGTCTCGGTGACCACCACCGAGCCGGCTCCCAGGCGGGCGGCGGCGACGGCCAGGATTCCCGTGCCGGTGCCGACGTCGAGCACGCGCGGGTCTCCGACCAGCGACGGC
Organism: Acidimicrobiales bacterium; assembly: GCA_011051915.1. Lineage (GTDB taxonomy): Bacteria > Actinomycetota > Acidimicrobiia > Acidimicrobiales > Poriferisodalaceae > DRKF01. The sequence goes on from DRKF01000268.1 coordinate 2,333, forward strand.
AGATGGCGCTCGAGAAGCCGGAGACACAGCCTCGTGGTGGGATGGGACCCGCTACCGAAGGCCCGACCCGGTTCTATCTCCAGAACCAGTTGGCGGGAGGGGTCGGCGTCGGGTGTCTCCCAGGGAGGATGGATCACGATGCCGGACCCGGCGGTGTGGGTACGGGCGTGGAGCCGCCAGCGGTCTGAGTATTCGTAGGGGTCCACGCCGTGCAGCTCGCTGCGGAGACCCAGGCGATCCAGTTGTTCCGCCGCGGGACGGGCCGATCCCGCATCGGGGAAATAGGCGGTCACCCTCAGCCGGGTGTCGGTTGGTTCCGGCCGGTCGCCGATCAGCACCCCCAGGGTGTCGAGCGACCACAGCAGGCCGCAGACCAGGTCCTCCTCGGACCGGTCGATCTCGACGACCAGTGCTGTCATCTCCGGTTCCGGCGGGGGGTTCACAGACCGGGGTGGGATTGCTTCGGGAGGGACAACCGGTCCAGGGGACGCCATCTCCGGTTCCGGCGGGGGGTTCACAGACCCTCGATCCGCCAATCGCGTCCGGCCATCGTCAGGCGCCTCCGGGGTCCGGGGGTGTCGTGGTCGGGGAGGCGGTAGCCGGCGTCACCCTCCCAGATGGCGACCAGGCCCTCCTCGGTCTTGCGGAGATCGGTGTGGAAGAACATGGGTTCCCCCGAGCCCAGGGCCGAGATGGCGGCTTCCGGTGTGGGATGGGCCGCCAGCAGATGGAGCGTGACCCAGGTGGGAATCACCAGCTCCATCTCACCTCGGGCGTGGGCGGCCAGGGCGTCGGCAGGCCGGATCCAGCGATGACCGTGGATCTCTCCCCCGTCGATTCTCACGGGGTTGTCCGGTGCCGGGGCCAGGAAGAACCAGGTGGCGAAGCGGCGGGGGCGGAAACCGGGCGGGAGCCAGTGGGCGAACCAGGTCATGGAAGCGATGTCGAGCCCGAGACCGGTCTCCTCGCGTGCCTCGCGGACCGCGGCCCGGCGGGCGGTGGCCACCAGATCCGGTCGGGACAGCACGGTGCGGTCGTCGAGGTCGGGCTGGGGGCGCTCGTCGCGGTCGTCGGGGTCGGGCTGGGGGCGCTCGTCGCGGTCGTCGGGGTCGGGCTGAGGTGTGCTGGTGTCGCGGTCGTCGGGGTCGGGCTGGGGGCGCTCGTCGCGGTCGTCGGGGTCGGGCTGAGGTGTGCTGGTGTCGCGGTCGTCGGGGTCGGGCGGAGGTGTGCTGGTGTCGCGGTCCTCGGGGTCGACTCGGCCCCCGGGGAAGACCCACGCCCCTCCGAAGTAGATCTCGGGGTTTCGACGGAGCATGAGGACCTCGGTGCCCTCCGACCCCGCCCGCAGGGGAACGACCGTGGCGGCCGGAACGGGCACGGTGGGTGGACCCTGTGGTCCCTGTGGCGGAGGGGTGACGGGCGTCAACCGGGATCCAGGAGGTTCGGCCCGCCGCTGCCGGTCATCGAACTGTCGATGCCGGAGGCTCCGCTGGGGGTGGATCCGGGATCCGGTTCCACCGCCCTGCGGGTTCGGGTGTCCAACCGGTCGACCATCGGGTCCAGTCCGGGCAGTGGGCTGTGCAGAACGGCTCCCTTCCGGGCCGCGGCGTCGAGGACGATCTCCTCGACCTGGGTCCAGTCGGCGGCCCGGGGTCCTGCCAGCTCGCGGTTGTAGGGCTGGTCGAACACGATCACGTTGTTGCCGAGTTCGCGGAGGCCCAGGACATTGTGGGCGGCGTCGTCGACGTACATGTCGGCCTCGACCTCGGGCTTCGCTCCCAGGAAGCAGATGTCGCGGTAGGGGAGTCGATGGGTGTCCAACCAGGCCGCGGTGTCGGAGATGGCTATCTCGTGTCCCCAGTTGACGTAGAGACGGTGGGTGATGATGCGAATCCAGATACCGGCGTCGGACAGGCGCCACAGGGCCTCGGGAGCTCCGGGTACCACCGGGAGGGTGCGGAACATCCTCTGCTGGAGGACGGCGATCCGGTGGAACCTCTCGAAATCGCCGGGCCGGAAATTCCACTCACGGAAGTCCCACGAACGGTCCAGGGGAAGTGTCTCGGGTGCCACCCCGAGCTGGGCGGCCACGATGTCGCGGAACCCGGCGGTGTAGTCGGCGCAGACCCCGTCGAGGTCGACGCCGAACACGAAGGGTTGTGGGCCCACGGTTGCTACCGCCGGTTCTCTCGCCACGAGTCCAGCATCTGCATGGACCGGCAGATACCTTCCTCGCGTTCGGTGTCGGGAACACCCAGAACCATGAGCACGCAGTCGATCAGCAGTCTCTCGGCGTCCTCGGTGGGTTCGGTCTCGACGTGGTGCCGGATGAACTGGCGGGTGATTCCCAGAGTCAGGCGGCGGCTCAGCTCGACGTCGCGGTCGGCGAACACCCCCTGTTCGATGCCTCTTCGGATCGTTTCCCGGACGAGTTCCGCCCGGTGGGTGTCGGGCTCCATCTCCGGTCCGAGGGCGTGGGCCGTGAAGGAGGCGAGCATCGGATCGGTACGGATCTGGTGGACCAGGATCCCCGCCGCCACCGCGAACCTCAGGATCGGGTCGGTCGAGTGCTCCCCGAGCACGGCGTCGATGTCGGTGTCGACGAGGAGGAAGTGCATGTCCCACAGTTCCTCGAGGAAGGCGGCCCGATCGGCGAAATGGTTGTAGAACGTACCGAGGCCGACATCGGCGGTGTCGGTCACCTGGGCGATGGTGAGATCGTCGGGTCCGTGGGAGGCCACCGCGGTCAGACCCGCCGCCAACAGCGCCTGGTGGGTGCGCTTCTTTCGGCGCTCATACCTGGACATCGTGGCGACTCCCGGAGGCGGGGAGGGGCGTCCTGGCGGCCGGGTCGGTGCGCCAGAGGCAATCTTCTATCATCTCGGCCACTCCGGTTGCGACCAAAGTGCTGTTCGGGCCCGTCCGAGCTGTGAACCGGGCCGGGAGTCCGCTCTCAACTCCGCCGGAACCTCCGGCGGGTACGGGAGCGACCGCCCGGAGGCGGCTCGGTCTGGCTGCGAGCGGGGATCTCGGGCCAGGCCCCGGTCACCGCCCGGCGCCCCTCCCGGCGGGAATCCTCGAGCTCCTCCGGTGTGTAGGGCTCTTCCCGGGGGACCAGGGCCCGGTGCCGTCGCTCCGCCTCGGCCAGGGTCTCGGGCCGGAGCAGGCCCTCGATGAGCTCGGCCACCTCCCACCGGGCGCGGGGAACCAGGTGGATGTAGCCGTCGGCGAAGTCGGCCAGGGTGAGAAGGTTGCGGGCCCCGCTGGTGCATCCTTCCAGATCATGGACGCGGACGTCGCCCAGCGTGCTGCGGTCGAGGTCGATGCCGAACACCTCCTCGGGATCGGGGCTGGCCTCGATGAGCTCCTCGGCCTTGCGGAGGGAGAAGTTGTCGGGGAGGGCACCGTGGAACATCAGCCCCTTGATCCCCTCGGCCATCCAGTTGCGGAGCAACCGGCCGGCGGAGAGAAACGGAATGTCCCCGTCCCAGAGGACGACCCGGGTGGTCGTCCTCTCGGCGTCTCCGTACACCAGGGCCCGGCGTCCCCGCTGGATGACCTCGGTCGTGAGGACGTTGGCCATGTGCCGGGAGGTGATGTCGGGGTAGTGGCCTCCCATCCACCAGTCCCGCAGCTCGGTGTCGGCCGCCGAACGGCCTTCCAGCAGGTCGGGGTCCTCCACAAAGGAAGTGAGTCCGAGGGCGACCACGCGGAACGGTTCGACCTCCGGATCCAGTTCGGAGTTGTGCCGCCAGACGGCTTCGAGGACGGCGGCGTACTCGCGGTAGCCGTGGCCGACTCCCATGAGGTCCACGAAGAGGTCGTTGCACAGCTCCTGATCCCACCGGGAACTGGTTGTCAGCCGATCGAGATCCTCCTGGCGGCGGGTGTTGGTGAACTCCCAGGCCAGGTCGGAGACTCCGGCCCGGTGGAGTTCGGGTACCAGATCGGCCACGAAGTTCAGGTGCTGTGAGACGCACCGCTGGTCGGCGAGCATGACGATCTGGTGGTTGAGACAGGAGGCGACCACATAGGTCGACGGGTCGGTCAGGCCACCGGTGCGGGTGGTCGGGGGTGGGGTCGGGCGCCCCTCCGCGTCCGGAGGGCTCTCCCCGGTTGGCGTCGACCCCGATGGTGGGAGGTCACCTTCGGGCTCCTCGGGAACCACGTCGAACCACTTGTTCATGATCCGGGCACGATAGGCGCTCCACCGGGTGGCCGAAAGGAGGTCCGTTGGGATCCCACCGTCGCCGCGACGATCACGGCAGTTCGAGGATCTTCACGGTACCCGCGCTCCCGTCGACCTCGACCAGCGCCCCGTCGGGGATGGTCCGGGTGGCACCGGTGACGCTGACCACGCAGGGGATTCCCAACTCCCGGGACACGATCACGGCGTGGCTCATGACGGCACCGACGTCGACGACGACGGCCTCCGCCGGCACGAACAGAGGGGTCCACGAGGGATCGGTGATAGGAGCGATCAGCACGTCGCCGGGGCCGAGTGACCCGGGATCGGACGGGTCCGTGACCACTCTGGCCCGGCCGCGGGCCACTCCGGGACACCCGGGCAGCCCCTCGAGCCGGGCCCCGGCGACGACCGTCGCGGTGCTGCGGTCGCGCCGAGCCCACTCCCGGGGCGGGGGAATCTCGGTATGGAAGAAGAACGGGGGTTCGCGCTCGGACAGGAAGTCCCTCACGCGGCGCCGTTCGGCGATGGGCCCGGCGAACCGTCGGGGATCCCGGAGGTAGTCGTCCAGCTCGTCGACGGTGACGAACCACATGTCCCGCGGCTCGCCGCCTGATCGTTCCGTCACCCTGCGGTCGAGTTCCAGGGCCCGGATCCGTATGGCGTGGATGGCGGCGATGACCGTGGTCTTGGATCGCTCGCGTCCCTGGGACAGCACCCGGGACGACCTGGTCAACCGGTGGAACAGACGGCGGGACGGCCCCCGGAGCCGTGCCCCCAGCCGGGCCTCGAGTTCCCGGCGTTGCCGTCCCAGTTCCTCGGTTCTGAGGGCCGGCTGGTGATCGTCGGCAGCGGTTCTCATCCGGTCGACGAGGGTCAGAGCCATCTCCGGGCGTGTCCCCCACGTGTCGGAGTAGGTGTCCCACTCGTTGGGGCCCCGTGAACCGTATCTCGCCAGGAAATCGCGAAAACGGGCCAGGAACGGCCCGGCGTCGGGGTGCTCCTCGAGGCGGGCCAGAAGTCCGTCCACACCGGCGTCGAACTCGGAGCCGAGCGAGGGGAGGGCCCGGACCATCCGGCCCAGGTCCCACAGAGCGGTGGACGGGGCGGCCGATTCGACCTCGCCGATACCCCCCAGGAGCTGGTTGGCGAGGCCGGGATCCCCGAACTTCTGCTCGCAGTGACGAGCCAGTCCGGCCACCGCCACCCCCGCCTGACCGGAGATGACCAGATGGGTCTCGAACAGACCGGCGAAGAAGTCGGAGAACCCCACCAGGGTGTTCCGCAGCTCGGCATCGGTCGCAGTGGCCGGGTCGGGGAGGGACTCGGCGAAGAGCTCCACCTTGCGAATGTCGGCTTCGAGCTC
>DRKF01000269.1 GCA_011051915.1 Acidimicrobiales bacterium
GGATTCTCGATGGCACCAGGTAGTTCCCACCCCCAGGGGATTCTCGATGGCACCAGGTAGTTCCCACCCCCAGGGGATTCTCGATGGCACCAGGTAGTTCCCGTCGACGGACCGGCCTGCTCCGGCTCGGCCCCACGCTGCTGGCCGCGGCCCTTCTGGCCGCCGCCTGCTCTGCCAACGACAGCGCCGACAGCACCCCGGCCACCGGCCCGACATCCCCGACCGGCGACACGTCAGGGACCGGGCCGGTCCGCATCGGGAACCAGGGCGGGACCATGGAGGGCCACACACCGCGGGGCTTCCCCGGAATGGGAACCGGCCTGTTCACCGGGGACAACCTCAACTCGCGTTTCCCCGAGGGCGACGGGGTGCAGCTGTTCCTCACATTCCCCCTTCCCCCGGGGTTGGCGCGTCCGAGTCGAGCCCGACTGACGACCGATGCCATGAGGATCTCGGGCACGCCGTTCGCCGACCTCGGCGGGATCAGGGCCGGCTCCGTCGACTACGACTCGTTCGGCCCCCAGGTGTTCGACATTCCCACCGACGGTGAACCCGTCGCCTGCGAGCGGATCGGGGAGACCGGACTCTCCTGTGATGTCACCGAACTCGTGGGTGCCGACATCGGGTCGGGGGCTTCCGTCAGCCAGTTCCGACTGAGATTCGACCAGGCCGCCGACGGTGACGGCCGTCAGGACCTGGCGATGTTCTTCCTGACGGACTCCAACACCAACGAACCCGGGATCTTCGTTCTGGAACTCACGCCCTGAGCCGCTGCACCGCCGAACTGTCGATCCGCCGAACTGTCGAGCCGCCGAACCCCCGGACCATCGATGACGGTGCCCGGAGCTGGGGCCGGGTCCGACCCGTGCTCTACTGGTGGGGTGAGGTCCAAGCGGCGATTCCCGACCCACATCCGACCGGACGACCGACCCGAGGCCGGCTGGGTCATCGATCCTTCCCGGTTCCGACGCTTCGATCAGGTCGACGACGTGTTCAACCGCTCGTGGTGGGACGAGGAGATCAGGTCAAAGGCGACCGAACGCTTCTTCATGTCCTACCGCAGGCCCCTGGAGGAATGGCGACGGGCCCGGGGCTTCCGGCGCAAGGACTACGCCCTGCGCAACGCCGCCTGGCACGGGGCCGACATCTTCGCCGAACTGAAGGAGAACGAGGATCGCCGCGAGGGCTTCCTCGATCCCCTGACCGTCCTGCGCCAGGCGTCCGACGAACGGACCGAGACCGAGGACCCGGCTCAGGCGGCGACGGAGCTCAAGCAGGTGGCCCGGGTACTGGGTGCGGATCTGGTCGGTGTGACCGGTACCGACGAGCGCTGGTTGTACTCCCACCGCTACTCGAGGATGGCCGACGGCCCCAAGCCCAATCCGATGGATCCCGCCCTCGAACACGTCGTCGTGGTGGGCCAGGCGATGGATCGGTCGTTGATAGCCACCGCCCCCTCGGCCCTGGCCGGGGCCGCCACCGGGATCGGCTACTCCCAGGACGTCGTTGTTCTGCTCGCCATCTCCCAGTACATCCGCAACCTCGGATACCAGGCGGTACCCACCCTCAACGACACCGCCCTGGCCATTCCCTACGCCGTGAAGGCCGGTCTGGGGGAGTACGGACGCAACGGCCTCGTCATCACTCCGGAGTACGGACCCAATGTGCGCTTCGGGAAGATCTTCACGGATCTTCCCCTGGCTCACGACGGGCCGGTCCGGTTCGGGGTCGAGGAGATGTGCGGCATCTGTCGGGCCTGCACCGAGGCCTGTCCCTCCGGCGCGATCCCCGCCGGGGAGCCCACCGACCGCCGTCACAACCGTTCGAACATCGCGGGAATCACCAAGTGGACGGTCGACGGCGAAGCCTGCTTCTCCTACTGGGCCAAGATCAACAGCGACTGTTCCGTCTGTATCCGGGTCTGCCCCTACACCCGGGACCATGGATCGTGGCCCGACCGCCTCTGGATGCGTCTGGCCTCCGGGCGATTCAGGCGACTCGCCCTGTGGTGGGATCGGCACAGTTCGCGGGGACGCCGGGTGAGTTCGGTCGACTGGTGGCCCGACGGCGGGAGCACGGTCCCGGTCCGGATCGGGTCGTCACCCCCTATCGTTGACAGGTCCCCCCGAAACGACTCCTCCTCCGCTGAGCAGCAGGAACCAACGGCCACCCGACTCGACGGGTGAGGGGGGCTCGAGAGCGCCTCGACCGGCGCCGCAAGGAGAATTCCCCCGACATGCAAGACGAGACCACGGCGCCCAGCCACGACACCCCGCCAACCGCCGACACCCCACCGATCGCTGACGGTCCCGAGACGGCCCCCGGTGGATTCGCCGGACTGGGTCTGAGGACCGAACTCCTGAAGTCCCTGGCCTCCCTGGGATACGAGGAACCCACACCCATCCAACGCAAGGCCATACCTCGCCTTCTCGAGGGTCGGGATCTCCTGGGCCAGGCCGCCACCGGAACCGGCAAGACCGCGGCCTTCGCCCTTCCCGCCCTGCAGAAGATCGACCCCGAAGCCCGGGTCGAACCCACCATCCTCGTGATAGTCCCGACCCGCGAGCTGGCGGTGCAGGTGAGCGAGGCCATGTTCAAGTACGGGCGCGAACTGAGGGTGAGAGTGGTCCCGGTGTTCGGCGGTCAGCCGATCCAGCGCCAGCTCAGGTCTCTCGACCGCGGCGCCCACGTCGTCGTCGCCACACCGGGACGGGCCATCGATCACATCAAGCGCGGTTCGTTGAAACTCGACGCTGTCCGCACCGTGGTGCTCGACGAAGCCGACGAGATGCTCGACATGGGCTTCACCGAAGACATCGAAGCCATCCTCGAGAACACGCCCGCCGACCGCCAGACCGTGCTGTTCTCGGCGACGATGCCCTCACGCATCACCGCCATCGCCCGCCGGTACCAGAACGACCCGGTGAGGATCCAGATCGGCGCCGCCGAGACCTCCGAGGCCGATGCCAAGGTCCGCCAGAGTGTCTACATGGTCAGCCGTCACCACAAGGCCTCGGCCCTGGGTCGGATACTCGACATCGAATCCCCTCAGGCGGCCCTGGTGTTCTGTCGTACGCGGGTCGAGGTCGACTCCCTGACCGAAACCATGAACGCACGCGGCTACCGGGCCGAGGCCCTCCACGGCGGCATGGACCAACGCCAGCGCGACCGGGTCATGGGCCGGCTGCGCGACGGTTCGGCCGAACTCCTGGTCGCCACCGACGTGGCGGCCCGTGGGCTCGACGTCGACACCCTCACCCATGTCGTGAACTACGACGTGCCGGCGGCCCCCGAGAGCTACGTGCACCGCATCGGCCGGGTCGGGCGGGCCGGGCGAACCGGGGTGGCCATCACCCTGGCCGAACCCCGTGAACGGCGACTGTTGCGCAACATCGAACGCCTGACCCGCCAGAAGATCACCATCGAGAAGATTCCCTCCGTCGCCGATCTCAGGGCCCGTCAGATCGATCAGACCGTCGAGGCCGTCCGCGAGGCCCTGACCGCGGAGGACCTCGACGACTACAACCCCGTTCTCCATGCCCTGGCCGGGGACGACAACCTGCGGAACGTGGCCCTGGCCGCGATCAAGCTGCTCCACGAATCCGGCCGCGGTGAGATCGACGAGACCGAGATCCCCGACGCCATGGAGAAGGATCGGGCCGACCGCAAGAAGCGCGATCGCGGCGACCGCAAGCCCCACGGCAGGGGGCAGGACCGCAAGCGGACGTCCGGACCGCGAGGAAGGAACTCCGGCCGCGGTGGCGGCCCCGACCGGCGTGAGCGTTCATCGTCGGGTCGTTCCGGAACCGGGTACCTGTACGTGTCCCTGGGTCGCAAGGGCGGGGTTCGTCCCGCCGACCTGGTGGGGGCGGTGGCCAACGAGAGCGGACTCAGCGGTCGGGAGATCGGCCCCATCCGCATACTCGACTACTACTCCGTCGTCGGAGTCCCCGAGGACCAGGTCGAGAGGGTCATCGGAGCCATGCGCAACACCACCGTGAAGGGACGCCAGGCCCGGGTCCGTCGCTACGAGGAGTGACGGCGGCCCATCCCGACGGGCACCGGCCCCCGGATGCCGACGGGTCAGCCGCCGTAGTTCATGCCGGTGTCCCGCAGCAGCAGCGGGGTGGCATCGGGGTTGCGTACCCCGGCCTCGACCACCTCGGCCACGAACACGGTGTGGTCGCCCCGGACCACGCTGTCGGTGACCACACACTCGAACCACCAGGGGGTGGCGGTGATCAACGGGGAGCCGGTCGCGGGCCCCTCCTCGAAGGGCTGGCCGTTGATCAGGCCGTCCTCGACGGTGGTCGAGCGGAAGAAGGCCTTGCCGATGTCGAGCTGGTCGTCGGCCAGGACGTTCACGGCGAACTTCCCGCTGGACGAGACGATGGCCGCGGCACCGCTGTCGGCCTTGACCGCCACCATGATGAGAGGGGGCTCGAAGCTGGCCTGCGACAGCCAGTTCACCCCACTGGCGGCGTAGGAATCCCCGTCGCGGGCGGTGAGCACGTGAAGCCCGTAGTTGATCGCCCTCAGTGCCAGCTTCTTCTGTTCCTGATCCACTTTCACGTCCCCTCTCGGAAGTACACCCGCGGTCGGACCCGCTCGGAGCCCGGATTCCGTTGGGAATATAGCCGGACCGCGTGGTTTCGAGGCCCGGGAGCTCAGGCCGTTCGGGCCACCGTTCGCAGCCGGTACCGACGAATGAGCATCCGCAGCGACCGGTCGGGCTCGGAATCGAGCTCCTCGAGAACCTCGAGTGCCTCCGCGATGGCCTCCGAGGCCTGATCCAACCTTCCCTCGTCGAGGTGAGCGGCGATCACCACGCCTCGGGCCCGGACCTCGTAGGGGTCCTGATCGAGGATTCGCCTCGCCAGATCGATCGCATCTTCGGAGCGACCCTCCGACAGCAGCCATTCGGCCACCTCCACCCCTGCCTCCAGGCAGCGGCTCCGGAAGCCGACGACATCGGGAAGCAGTTCCGGTACGTCGTAGAGGTCGGCGAAGGGAGTGCCCTGCCAGAGTTCGACTCCACTGTGCGCCAGTTCCATGGCCTCGCGGAGCCGACCCTGCCGTTTCAGACGAGCGGATCGGTCGAGCGCCGACTCGATCTCCCAGGCGTCGACCTGCAGCCTCGAACTCCGGTGCAGTCTCAGGTGATCCCCCTCCTGACGTAGATGGAAGGTCGGTTCACCGCTGCGCCGGTCGGGTTCCAGATACTCCCGGAGATAGTTCAGCGAGATCCGCAGGTTCGCTCCTCCACGGTCGGTGTCCATGGCCGGCCACAACATCTCCCGTATGGTGGCCCGGTCGAGATCCGGACGGAGGACCAGCAGCTCCAGGATCTGTCTGACCCTCATCCGGGAGATCCGGACCCGGTGACCTGAACGCTCCACCACCACCTCGCCCATGGTCTGCACACGGGTCGGCTCGGCCGGCGGCACCGGCATCGACGAGAGCAGGGCTCCCGCCCCGCTGAAGCCCGGCCCGGTGTCGGAGTTCACCATGTCCCGCAGCAGGTTCCTCACGACCGGTCCGGCCACGGTCAGGAGGTATTCGGTGAGCTCCACGCCTCTACCCGGGGACTGCTCGGTGAGTCCCGCCGCGAGTTGCACCGACCAGGGAAGGGGAAGTGAGCAGAACACCTCGGCGGGGTCGGGGCACCGGTCCCACTCCGGATGACCGCCCCGACGAAACTCGAACAGCAGACGGGCCAGATCCAGCCTCCTCGCCTGCAGAGGTCCCAGGCGGCCCTCCTCGGCCTGGTTGTCGATGTGGGTTCTGATGCGCTCGCTGAGGAGGTAGCCGTACGGGAGGAACCTGACCAGTTCCCCCTCGGCCAGGGGGTTGTCGAAGCCGACCTCGTCGACGAGTTCGTCCAACAGCTCCGCCGCCGCCCGCTCGTCTCCACCGATCACCGCCGACGCGGCACCGACCAGGGCGGCGAAGGCCTTCTCCCGGGCCCGGTCGCGACTGTGACCCAGTACCGGATCACAGCGGGGTTCCACCCCCAGGGAGGCATCGATCATGCAGGAGAACACCGCCATCCAGTAGTCATCCCGCCGATTGCCCACCGTCGGATACCGCCGGTCGACCCATGACTCCAGAATCGACTGCGGCTGGTTGTTCTGGAACAGCGTGACCCCGAGGATGAACCGGTTGCGTACGGTGTCCAGGAGATCAACCAGCCGCTCGATCTCCGCCACCGCTTCGTCGCCCTGACCCAGCAGGATCCACATCGTGGCCCGATGCCGCAGGATCACCTCGACGAAGGGCACCGGTACGGTCTTGAGGTCGAGTTCCTCGGTGGATCGGAGGGCGGCGAGGAACTCACCCCGGATCTCCGACAGCAGAGCCTGTCCCAGACTCGCCAATGCCTCGATTCCCAGATTGCCGGCGGCCCGGAACAGCGGGGTCATTCCCAGGAGCTTCGCCAGTGCACCCTGATCCCCCGCCAGCCAGGCCTGGACCCCGACCTCGACGGCCGCCACGGCGGCGGAGTCGAGATCACCCCGCTGTATGAACACCTCCAGGGCCCGGCCGACCTCCGCCCCCTCGCCGCGGCGACCTTCGCCGATCCGGGCGGTGAGGCCGCGCAGGAAGCGGATCTCGGGTTCGTCGTCCTGGTCGGGCGGGAACAGATCCAACCACCCACGGGTGAGGGAGGCATTGAGTCTGGTGTCTCCGAATCGGGAGGAATTCATGACCGCTCGCCGGGCCACGTCCCAGGCCCCGGCCGCCGCCGCGATCCTGATCGCCTCGTCGTGTCGCGCCGACTCGGAATGCCAGGGCGCTATGACCTGGGCCAGGGACTGCCGTCGTTCGCTGTCGACTAGATGCTCGATGACCTCCGACCAGAGATCGTGGGCTCTCACCCGACCGTCACCGAGGTCGTCGACGAGAGGGACCGCGGCCGCCAGCTCCTCGGCGGACATCGCAATGCCCGCCGCCTGCAGCACCTCGGCGTCGGCCACCCCGGCCATGGCGACCGCGGCCAGAGCTTCCCTGACCGCCGCCGGCATCCTGGTGATGATCTCGTCGAGCAGGAACTCCACCCGGGCCGCGGTGCCGGCCGCCACCGCCAGACGGGTCACCGCCGGCCATCCACCCAGGACCCGTAGTTGCTCGACGTCGACACCATGACGGGAGGCGAACCGCTCCAACTCCGGGCCGGTGAAGACCAGGTCCTCGGTCCGCACGATCAGAGGCACCGACGACGGGGCCAGTCCGAGGGCCTCCGCCAGGGTCTGACCCTCGGGCGGACGCCCTATCAGGGCCAGGTGAGCGTTGCCGGGAAGGGCCGAGACCAGTCGACCGATCAGACTCGCCCCCGCTGAACACTCTCCGTCGCCACTGTCGACCAGCCGGTGGGCCTCGTCGAGGTGGAAGGTCACCGCGTCGGGGGAGAAGGCGGCCAGACGTTCCGCCACCGCGGCGACCGCGCCGTCGAGATCGACCGAGGCGGGGGGTGCGTCGTCCCGGCCCCGGCCCAGAACGCTCAGAACCTCGGCCAGGAACGTCGTCGGGTCGGACATCGACGCCCGGCATCTCAGGTAGAAGTCGATTCCCGAGGGGTCCTCATCGTTGTCGAGGATCGCCTGGGCCACGGCGGTGGTCTTTCCGAATCCGCCCGACGCCTCCACCACGACCACGGGGACCTCCCAGCGACGGGCCAGGAGATCGATCAGACGCTGGCGTCGGAGTTCGTCATGGGGCCGACGGCCGATCTCCGACCGGTCCGGGGCGAGATCCACTTCTCTGAACATGGCCTCATCCGACCTTCGTGTCCGGAACCGCACTCGGACACGCGACCGGCGGTCGCGGCGGCACTGTCGGGATCACGGGGACAATACTGCCACGGGGCCGAACCGGTTCAGCGATTCAGTCTGACCGGCAGAACCCGTGGACCGCGGACCTGCCCGTTGGCCCACTCGGTCTCACGGGTGGTGTCCAGCTCGTAGTCCGGCAGGGCCCAGATCCACTCCTGCAGTGCGACCGTCAGCTCCAGGCGGGCCAGGTTGGACCCCAGACAGCGGTGGATGCCCAACCCGAAGGCCACGTGCCGGTTGCGGGCCCGGTCGATCTGGAACTCATCGGCGTTCTCGAACGCCTCGGGGTCGTGGTTGGCGGCGGGGAAGGTGACGAGCATCTGCTCCCCGGCGTGCACCGGACAGCCGGCCACCTCGGTGTCGGAAAGCACCTTGCGGGCCATGGTCACCGGCGCGTAGTAGCGCAGCACCTCCTCGACCGCGGTGTGCCAGATCATCTGGTCCTTGTCCGCCGCGGCCAGCATCGCTCTCTGCTCGGGGTGCCGGCCGAAGTGCCACAGACCGGAGCCGATGGCGCTCCAGGTGGTGTCGATCCCGGCGATGATCATCAGCTTCACGTAGCCGAGCTTGATGTTCCACGGCGCCGGTTCGCCGTTGATCTCGGCGTTGGTCACCAGGGTCAGGAGATCCTCCTCGGGCTCGGTCGCCCTGATCTCGAGCAGCTTGGCGATGTAGGCGTCCATCTCCTTCTGGACCTGGAGGCGTACCTCGTTGTCCTTGGGAGCGAGCTGGAAGTTGCGGAAGATCCAGTCCCGGAACAGATCAGCGTCGTCCTCGGGAACGCCCAGCAACTGGCAGATCCCGTGAACCGGAATGTGCTGGGCGTAGTCCACCGCGGCGTCGGCGCTCTCCCGATCACCCAGGTTCGCGATGAGACCGCGGCAGAACTCACGCATCTCCTCCTCCATGGGGGCGATCTTCTGGGGGCTGAACGAGGGCAGCAGCAGCCGCCGGTGCTCGGTGTGGTCGGGTGGGTCCGACGTGATCGGTGGGGCCGGTGACCTCGGAGCGTCGGGGCGGGCCACCGACACCCATTCCGAGGAGTAGTTCTCGGTGTCACGGGCGACCTGGGCCACCCCCTCCATGGTCACGGGCATGTAGGCCCGGCCGTAGCGTTCGGTGAAGGCCACCGGACACTTCTCCCGGACCTCGTTCCAGATGTCGATGGCGTTGGAGCCCCACTGCGGATCCAACCAGTCCCAGTCCGACGTCCAGTCACGAACCGGCAGTGCGTCGGGTTGATCGGTCTCATAGGTCATGTGCTACCCCTGTCCCCAGTGCTTCGACCGATCTCTCGGGCCTCGGCCGGAAGTTGCCGAGAAGGGTAACCGTCCGGCCGTCCGGTCCCCAAGAGCCGGGTCACCGTCGCCACCCACCGTTCCGATCCTCCGGACCCGACAGCCGCGACCTCCGGTGGCATCACCGGCCACCGATCCGAGCACACGAGGCGACATCACCGGCCACCGATCCGAGCACACGAGGCGACATCACCGGCCACCGATCCGAGCACACGAGGCGACATCACCGGCCACCGATCCGAGCACACGAGGCGAC
>DRKF01000270.1 GCA_011051915.1 Acidimicrobiales bacterium
GCCCACGAGTACCTCAGGATCGACTACGCCCGCGATCGGGTCCGACAGCTGGAGGCCGAGGCCTCCCGCCCCGATCTGTGGGACGACCCCGAGTCGGCCCGTCGGGTCACCGGTGAGCTGTCCGACCTACAGGACGACATCCGGACCTACGAGGAACTCAGGTCCGAGCTGGAGGACGCCGAGACCCTGTTCCTGCTGGCCCAGGAGGAGGGTGACGAATCCCTCGAAGCCGAACTGGAGTCGGCGGTGGAGAGCATGGACACCCGGCTGGCCGAGTTGGAGCTGAGGTCACTGTTCTCAGGGGAGCACGACGAGAACGACGCCGTCTGCGACATCAACTCCGGGGCCGGGGGAACCGATGCCCAGGACTGGGCCGAGATGCTGCTGCGGATGTACACCCGTTGGGCTTCCCGCAAGGGATTCGAGGTCGAGATCCAGGAGGTGACCGAGGGTCAGGAAGCGGGCATCTCCTCGGCCACGTTCATAGTCAAGGGTCGCTACGCCTTCGGATACCTGCAGGCCGAGAGGGGGGTCCACCGGCTGGTCCGAATCTCGCCCTTCGACGCCAACGCCCGCCGTCAGACGGCCTTCGCCGCCCTGAAGGTCGTGCCGTTCTTCGACGCCGTCTCCGACGAGGTGGACATCGACGAGAAGGACCTCCGGATCGACACCTACCGGTCCTCCGGCGCCGGTGGCCAGCACGTGAACGTGACCGACTCGGCCGTGAGGATCACCCACCTGCCGACGGGAACAGTCGTGGCCTGCCAGAACGAGAGGTCCCAGCACCAGAACAAGGAGAAGGCCATGCAGCTCCTGGCCGCCAAGCTCTCCGACCTGAAACGCCGCGAACGTGAGGCGGAGATGAACGCCCTGGCGGGGGAGCAGCGGGACGTGGCCTGGGGCAGTCAGATCCGTTCCTACGTGATGGCCCCCTATCAGCAGGTCAAGGATCTGCGCACCGGCTACGAGGTCGGGAACGTGGATGCGGTGCTGGATGGGGATCTCGACGGATTCATGGAGGCGTTCCTGCGCTGGCAGAGGGCCAACGCCGAGAACTCCGACTCCGTCACCCTCGACGCCGCCACCTGAACGGTAGGCACACCCACCGCGACACGAATCGGGGGCCGGGTGACTTCCCCGAGTGGGTGACGGGGCGGGGGCCGCACCCTGACGTACCCTGGTGGGTCGGCGCCGGCGAGGCCCCACCCGTGTGCGGAAATCTGGAGACCTGAACCGACAATGATCAGACTCGAGAACGTCTCGAAGGTCTACAAGGGGGAGACGACCGCTCTGAGCGGGGTGAGCCTCGACATCGCCAAGGGTGAGTTCGTCTTCCTGGTCGGTCCCTCGGGATCGGGCAAGTCGACCTTCCTGCGGCTCCTGACCAAGGAGGAAACGGCCGACGGCGGGCAGGTGTGGGTGGCGGGCAAGGAGATCAATCGGCTGAGCAGCTGGAAGGTCCCCTTCCTCCGGCGCAACATCGGGAGCATCTTTCAGGACTTCAAGCTTCTGACCAATCGCACGGTGTATGAGAACGTGGCATTCGCCCTCGAGGTGATCGGTCGACCGGGGAGCGTGATCCGCACCCAGGTTCCGGCGATCCTGGACCTGGTGGGTCTGTCGGACAAGTACGACAGCTTCCCCGACGAGTTGTCGGGCGGGGAGCAGCAGCGGGTGTCGATCGCCCGGGCCTTCGTGAACCGTCCCCTGATCCTGCTGGCCGACGAGCCGACGGGAAACCTCGACCCCGTCACCTCCGAGGAGATCATGAAGCTCCTGGATCGAATCAACCGGACCGGCACCACCGTGGTCATGGCCACCCACGACCAGGGAATCGTCGATACCATGCGCCGCAGGGTGATCGAGCTGGACCAGGGGCGCCTGGTCCGGGATCAGCAGCAGGGGGTGTATGCGTGATGGCCGGGATCGGTCGCCGCCGCCCACGAAGCCGGAGGTTCCGTACGTGATCTCACGGATCAGCTACTTCAGCCGGGAGGCCTGGGCCAACATCAGGCGCAGCGTGACCCTGACGGTCGCCTCCGTGCTCACCGTGGCCGTGGCGGTGCTGTTCGTGGGCGGGACTCTGCTGGCCCGCGATGCCGTGGAGAACTCCACCGCCCGCTGGCAGGACGGTGTCGAGTTCATCGTGTTCCTGGAGCCGAACATTCCCGGCGACCAGGTGGACTCGCTGGCGTCGGAACTCCAGCAGCATCCCGACATCGCCAGCTTCACCTACTTCGATCAGAACATGGCCTATGAGGAGTTCAAGACCCTCCTACCGGACTTCGCCGAGGACGTGACTCCCGACATGCTCCCGACCTCGTTCCGGGTGGTGCCGCGTGAGGCCGACGGCGACCTCATCAGCTCCCTGGCCCGTCAGTTCGAGATACGCCCCGGGGTGCTCGAGGTGGTCTCCGCCCAGGAGAACGTGAGGCAGCGTCAGGAACTCGGCCGTCGGATCAACCAGGTCCTCCTGGTCGTGGCCGGGATCGTGGCCGTGGCCTCGGTGCTGCTGATCTACAACTCGATCCGGGTGGCGATGTTCGCCCGTCGCCGTGAGGTGGAGGTGATGAAGCTGGTGGGGGCCACCAACTCCTTCATCCGCTTTCCGTTCGTGATCGAGGGAATGGTCCATGGTCTGCTGGGGGCGATCGTGGGCTCGGCGTTGCTGTGGTCCTTCCGCCCCAAGGTCGAGGGCCTCTTCAACGGGCTGGACAAGGTGGCCCTCTTCGAGGAGCTGAGAGTGACGTCCAGCCAGTTCCAGGGCACCATCCTGCTGGTGCTGCTGTGTGGGCTGCTGTTGGGGGCGGTTGGTTCGGCCTTCGCGGTGGGTCGCTTCCTCGACGTCTGATTCGAGTAGCTGATCGTCACCTGCGGATCCCGGGTTGTGACCGCGCCCGGCACTAGATTAGACTCAGTCTAAACAAGGGGCCGCTTGTGGCCCGTCACCACCCCCCGGTTCCGATGCACTGTCCCGTTGCACTGTCCCGATGGACAGTCACGGCAGCATCTGGCGGCCACTGACAGCAGCAACCGTCGGCGGAGGGGATCGAGTCGGCCTCGGGGCCGGGAGCGGAGTGTTCGATGGACCGGACCAGAACCCCACAGTCAGGGATCTTCGCCGAGGGTGATCGCCACCACGGGTTCGTGGAGTTCGACGTCGTCCGCTCCGGTGGCCCGGTCGCCGCTGACGCGGCCCTGGGGGAAGCCCTGGCGGGCCTGGTGACCACGGCCGGGGAGAGCCCGTGGCACGGGGTGGTGTGCCTGGGTTCGGGAATGGCCCGTGAGCTTCTGGGGGACGACGTTCCTCCCGGGCTTCGGGACTTCGGTGGAGTGGGGAAAGGAGACCGTCATGCTCCCGCCACCCAGCATGACCTGATGATCTGGATCCACGGTCCGGACAGCGATGTCGTGTTCGACGGGATGCGGGACAGTGTCCGGTCCCTGGGCGGTTCGGCGGTGGTGGTGGGTGAGACGGCCGGGTTCGTCTACCACGATTCGCGGGATCTGTCGGGATTCATCGACGGCACCGAGAACCCGGCCCTCGACGAGGCCCCCGGGGTGGCGGTCGTCGCCGGGGGACCCGGTGGCGGCGGTTCGCTCGTGTTCAGCCAGAGGTGGATTCACGATCTCGACACCATCGAGTCGATGCCGGTACCCGAGCAGGAGAAGGTCATCGGGCGCACCAAGGCCGACAGTGTCGAACTGGACCCTCTGCCTCCTGATTCCCATGTGGCCCGCATGGTCGTGGCCGACGACTCCGGGGAGGAGATCGAGATCTA